>NZ_JAMYPX010000022.1:0-109073 GCF_040320585.1 Mesorhizobium sp. M0663 | reverse complement strand
GCGGCGGTATGGCCCATGGCGTGCATTTTTGGGGGGGTTTTGCTGAGGTATTCCCGGGCCAAATATTTCATTTTGCCGCGGGGGGCGCGGGTTTACTGCGGGCCCCCCTTCGTGTATCGGAACGCCCAGTGTTTCGGGGCGCACCGAAACGCGTCACACGCACGATGACGAGGACCAGATGACGGTGAAGCCCCTCTACCGACGTGTCTTGCTGAAAGCGTCGGGCGAAGCGTTGATGGGCGAGCAGCATTTCGGCATCGACGTATCGGTGGTCGACCGCATCGCCGCCGACATCGCCGAGGCCCGCGCATTGGGCATCGAAGTCGGTGTCGTCATAGGCGGCGGCAACATCTTCCGTGGCGTCGCGGTTGCGTCAAAAGGCGGAGACCGCGTCACCGGCGACCATATGGGCATGCTTGCCACGGTTATCAATTCGCTGGCGCTGCGCACCTCGCTCAACAAGATCGGCGTCGACGCCGTGGTGCTGTCGGCGATCGCCATGCCCGAGCTTTGCGAAAGTTTTTCGCAGCGTCAGGCGACCGCCTACATGAACCAGGGCAAGGTCGTCATCTTCGCCGGCGGCACCGGCAATCCGTTCTTCACCACCGATTCGGCTGCGGCCCTTCGCGCCGCCGAGATCGGCGCCGATGCTCTGTTCAAGGGCACCCAGGTCGATGGTGTCTATTCGGCTGATCCCAAGAAGGACCCGCATGCGACACGTTTCGAGCGGATCAGCCATGACGAAGTCATCAAACGCGGGCTTTCGATCATGGATACGGCGGCGATTGCACTTGCGCGCGAAAACAACATTCCGATAATCGTCTATTCGATCCACGAGAAGGGTGGCTTCGGCGATATCCTGAGGGGCGGCGGCCGTTGCACGGTTGTCGCAGACGATTGACCGGACCATGAACCCGAAAGGGACCGGTTGCGGATGAGGCTCGAACAGGGCCTAAGCAGTGAACCCGGGTTAACGGGTCGAGGAGACGATGATGAGTGGCGAGTACGACGATCTCAAACGGCGCATGGACGGGGCGATCGCCGCGTTCAAGCATGATCTGGCTTCGCTGCGCACCGGCCGCGCGTCGAGCAACCTGCTCGATGCCGTCCAGGTGCAGGCCTATGGCACCACCATGCCGATCAACCAGGTGGCAACAGTGTCGGTGCCGGAACCGCGCATGATTTCGGTTTCGGTCTGGGACAAGTCGATGGTCAGCGCAGTCGACCGCGCCATCCGTGAAGCCAATCTCGGCTTCAATCCTATCGTCGACGGTACCAATCTCAGGATTCCGCTGCCCGAGCTCAACGAACAGCGCCGCAAGGAGCTGGTCAAGATCTCGCACGGTTATGCCGAGAATGCCCGCGTCGCCGCACGCCACGTTCGCCGGGACGGCATGGACTTTCTGAAAAAGGCGGAAAAGGACGGCGACATCAGTGAGGACGACCATCGCAAACGGGCCGACCAGGTTCAGAAACTGACCGACGAGACAATCAGCACCATCGACCACCTGCTTTCCGACAAGGAAGCGGAAATCATGCAGGTCTAGGGTCTGGCCACGCCTGGCCCGGAAGCGAGAATATGGCAACGCCCGCGCATGTCGCGATCATCATGGACGGAAACGGACGCTGGGCCAAGGCGCGCGGCTTGCCGCGGCTGGCCGGTCACCGCGCCGGCGTCGAGGCGCTGCGCAAGACAGTGCGCGCCGCCCCCGGCCTAGGCATCTCCTTCCTGACCGTCTACGCTTTTTCGTCGGAAAACTGGTCACGGCCGAAATCCGAAGTCAGCGACCTCATGGGCCTGCTGAAGCTTTTCATCCGACGTGACCTTGCCGAGCTGCACCAGAGTGGGGTGCGGATCAGGGTCATCGGTGACAGGGCAGGGCTGCAGCCCGACATAAGGGGGCTGCTCGAGGAAGCCGAAACGCTCACTCTCAGCAACGAGGCGCTGACACTGGTCATTGCCTTCAATTACGGCGGGCGCGACGAGATCGTGCGCACCGCGCGCAAGCTCGCAGCGGCGGTGGCGCGCGGTGAGATCGAGAGCGAGGCGATCACGGCCGATTCCTTTGCCAGCTCGCTCGATACAGAGGGCATTCCGGACCCGGAACTGGTCATCCGCACCAGCGGCGAGCTTCGGCTGTCCAACTTCCTGTTATGGCAGGCCGCCTATAGCGAACTCGTTTTCCTGCCTTGCTACTGGCCCGACTTCAGTCGCGAGCACCTGTCCGATGCACTGCGCGATTTCGCCGGCCGCGAGCGCCGCTTCGGCGGACTTGCCGCCCAAGATGTCGCCTCAGGCTGAGGAATGAGCAACCTCCAACTCCGGGTCATTTCGGCCGTCGTGCTTGCCATCGTCACGCTTGCCCTGACCTGGCTCGGCGGACTGTCCTTCCGGTTGCTTTGCGCCGCCATGGCGGCGGTGATCTTCTACGAGTGGACGCGGATGAGCCGCCCCGTTGCCCCGGCAGGTGCTGGTGCCACGGCAGGTCTCGGCTTTCTGCCCGAGGCGCTGATCGTGGTCTTTATTGGTGCCCTCGTCGCCGGCCTGCCTGCGTCTTTGCTGCTGCCGCTCGTCGCGGCTCTGGTTGCTGTCACTGCCGTCGCTTCTTCCATGCGCAGGGCAGGACCGTGGGAAGCATCCGGCCTTGCCTATGCGGCCGTGTCCGGCTTGTCGCTGGCCTTCTTGCGTGACGACGACCATTCAGGGCTGCTGGCCATTCTGTTCCTATTCGCCGTGGTTTGGGCGACCGATATCTTTGCCTATTTCGTCGGCCGCTCCATCGGTGGTCCAAGGCTGGCGCCGTCGATCTCGCCGGGCAAGACGCGGAGCGGGGCGCTCGGTGGGGTGGTCGGCGGCGTAGTGGCCGGGCTGCTTCTGGCCGCCGTAGCCGGAACGGGCAACCTCGTCGTGCTTGGCGTGGTCGCACTGGTGCTTTCGATTGTCGCGCAGGCCGGCGACCTGTTCGAATCATGGGTCAAGCGACGCCACGGCCGTAAAGATTCCGGCACGCTGATACCCGGCCATGGCGGCATCATGGATCGGGTAGATGGGCTTGTCGCGGCGGCTTTCGCCCTATACGTCATCGGCTGGATTTCCGCGACCGCCGACCATCCGGCACAGGGGCTGTTTCCGGTTTGAACGGCATCGTCGGTGGGCCGGCGCGGGGCTGCGTCATGGATTCGCCTGGATTGATGTCACAGTCGCGGCGTGATCTGTGCCGTGGATGAATTTGAGGGCATGAATTGAACGAGATTTTTCACGCGGTTTTCAGCACAGAGGGCTTTGTCCTCGGCACGCTGGTGCCTTTCCTGTTCGTGCTGACCGTGGTCGTTTTTGTCCACGAAATGGGCCATTACCTCGTCGGGCGTTGGTGCGGTATCGGCGCAAAAGCCTTTTCGATCGGTTTCGGCCCAGAGATCATCGGCTTCAACGATAGCCGCGGCACGCGCTGGAAGCTTTGCGCCATACCGCTCGGCGGCTACGTCAAGTTCGTCGGCGACATGAACGCGACGTCGAGCCAGCCCAGCTCGGAGGAGATCGAGGCGCTGAGCGACGAAGAACGCAAGGTTGCCTTCCACACGCAGCCGATCTGGAAGCGGGCGGCGACCGTCGTGGCGGGGCCGCTGTTCAACTTCCTGCTGACGATCGCCGTCTTTGCCGTGCTGTTTTCCGTCCATGGCCGGCCCGTGCTGGAGCCGATGGTGGCTGAGGTCACTGTCGGCAGTCCGGCCGCCGCGGCCGGCATCATGCCCGGCGACCGATTCGTCAGCGTCGACGGCAGCAAGGTCGAGACCTTCGCCGACGTCCAGCGTCTGGTCTCTGGCCGCGCCGGCGACAGCATCACCTTCGTCATGCTACGCGCCGGCAAGGAAATCACCGTCACGGCGACGCCGCGCTTGATGGAACAACAAGACGCACTGGGCAACAAGGTCCAGGTGGCCGTGATCGGCGTCGTCAACAACAAGGAACTCGGCCAGCCGCGGCTGATCACCTATAGTCCGGCCGGGGCGGTCGGGGCAGCGGTCCAGGAAACCGGACACGTCATCCAGCGTACCGGCCAGTTCCTGCAACGTTTCGTTGTCGGTCGCGAGGACAAGTGCCAGCTGGGCGGCCCCATCAAGATCGCCAAGATGTCGGGTCAGGCGGCAAAGCTCGGCTTTGAATGGCTCGTGCAGCTTGTTGCATTCCTGTCAGTCGGGATAGGGATTCTCAACCTTTTGCCGATTCCCCCCCTCGACGGAGGGCATCTTCTGTTCTACGGCGTGGAGGCTGTCATCCGGCGGCCGGTGTCCGAACGCATGATGGAAATGGCTTACCGAAGCGGCCTCATATTGGTGCTCGGGTTCATGGGCTTTGTTTTCTGGAACGATCTGTTTGGGTGCTGAAATCATGAAGGAATTTGGCTTCGGCACGAGCAATGTTGAGACGCCGTTTACCATGCGTGGGGATATGCGTGACGCGAAAGCCACGCCGCAGGGTTAAGTAAATACATATTAACCAGAAGCCTTGCGTGTAGGGAAAATCCGGTTAATACGGTAGGGGAAATTACCGCACGTCCGGTTTTCTCGCCGTGGGGACTTCGAGAAAAGGTACAAAAGCCCGATGAAGGCAGCATCCAAGTTTCTGAGCGCCGCGTCCGCGGTGGCTATGTCCGCCGCTCTGGTTGTACCAGGCGCGCTCGCAGTGCAGTTCGTTGCCACATCGGCCGCCGAGGCGGCTGTCGTCTCTAGAGTCGAAGTCACCGGCAATCAGCGTGTCGACGCGGACACCATCCGCAATTACGTGACGATCAAGCCCGGCAAGGCGTTTTCCAGTTCGGATATCGACGATGCGGTCAAGGCGCTGTTTGGCACCGGGCTGTTTTCGGATGTGCAGATCAACCAGGTCGGATCGACGCTGGTCATCAAGGTGTCCGAATACCAGGTCGTCAACCAGGTGCTGTTCCAGGGCAACAAGAAGCTCAAGGACAACGCGCTTGAGGCCGCGGTGCAATTGAAGCCGCGCGGCACCTTCTCGCAACAGCAGCTCGATGCCGATGTCGAGGCGGTCAAGGCCGCATACCGGCGTATCGGCCGCGACGATGCCGCCGTGACCACCCAGATCATGGATCTCGGCGACAACCGGGTAAACGTGGTCTTCAACATCAACGAAGGCGGCCGCACCCAGATCGCAGCGATCAATTTCGTCGGCAACAGCGCCTATTCGAGCCGCCGGCTGTCGGACATCATCTCCACCAAGCGTTCGTCCTTCCTGTCGTTCGTGCTGCGCGACGACGTTTATGACGAGGACAAGCTGCGCGCCGACCAGGAGCTGCTGCGCCGCTTCTATTACAATCACGGCTATGCCGACTTCCAGGTCGTCTCGGCCGTCGGCGAACTCGACGACACCACCAACAAATACACCGTCACCATCACGGTGCAGGAGGGCGAGCGTTATACGTTCGGGGATGTCAGCGTCGAAAGCACGATCCCCGAGGTCGACGCCAAGTCGCTTGAATCGGTGGTCGAGACCCACAAGGGCGATGTCTACAACGCCAAGAACGTCGAGGACACGATCATCGCCTTGACCGAAAAGGTCGCTGGATCCGGCTATGCCTTCGCCCAGGTGACGCCGCGCGGCGACCGCAACTTCGAGAACCACACGATCTCGGTCGTCTATACGGTCGACCAGGGTACCAAGGCCTATATCGAGCGCATCGAGATTCGCGGCAACGATCGGACGCGCGACTACGTCATTCGCCGCGAGTTCGATGTCAGCGAAGGCGACGCTTTCAATCAGGTCCTCATCCAGCGCGCGAAGAGGCGGCTGGAAGCGCTCGATTATTTTGAAAAAGTCGAAATTTCCACCGTTCCGGGTTCTGAGCCGGACCAGGTTGTGCTGGTGGTGGATGTGGTCGAGAAATCGACCGGTGAGTTCACGGTCGGCGCCGGTTATTCGAGCGGCGGTGAAACGTCAGGTCCGTCCGTCGAAGGTTCCGTCAGTGAGCGCAACTTCCTCGGTCGCGGCCAATTCATCAAGGTGGCAGCGGGCGGTGGCAAGAACTCGCGCGACTACAGCTTCTCTTTCACCGAACCCTATTTCCTCGGACGCCGCATCGCGGCCGGCTTCGACATCTACAAGCAGAGCCGAAACTACGACCATTACGACAGCGACACGACAGGCGCGACCGTTCGCTTCGGCCTGCCGATCACAGACAATATCTCGACGCAACTCGCTTATAATATTGCGCAAGAGAAGTACGAGTTCGATGAGGGCTGCGACCCAGCGGCCGGTTGCGACGTGTCCCAGGCGATCCAAAACGGCGTTAACGAGAGCCCATGGCTCAAGTCTTCGGTCAGTCTCGGCCTGATCTACAATACCATCGACGACATGAAGAACCCGCATGACGGTATTTATGCCAATGTCGGCACGGAAGTGGCCGGCCTCGGCGGCGACGCCAAGTTCATCAAGGTCACGGCGCGCGGCAGCATTTATCAGACGCTGTCCGAACAATTGGACCTGGTGGGCCTCATTTCGGGCGGCGCCGGCCATGTCCAAGGCTATGGCAACGGCGATCTGCGCGTCTTCGACCATTTCCAGAGCAGCGACCGTATGATCCGCGGTTTCGAATACGGCGGCATCGGCCCGGTTGCTTCGGACAACAGCAATGACCATCTCGGCGGCACCACCTACTTCAATGCCTCGGCGGAAGCGCAGTTCCCGCTGCCGGTCATCCCCGAAAGCTTCGGTTTGCGCGGCGCTGTGTTCGCCGATGCGGCAACGCTCTACGGCAGCAAAATCGCAAGTGGCCTTGTCAATTCTTCGACAACCGGCATGGAATGGCGCGCTTCCGTCGGTGTCGGTTTGATGTGGGCATCGCCTTTCGGCCCGATCCGCATTGACTATGCGATCCCGGTCAAGAAGGAAAAGACCGACGACGTGCAGGAATTCAACTTCGGCATATCGACCCGCTTCTGATGTAGCGGGCAATGATGCTTCCGGCTCGTTTGGATCCGGATGGCAGTGATCCGACACTACAGCGCAGCGCGTCCTATCGGACGCGCAAAGGACGTTGTAGCACTTTGATTTGCGCATGATCCTTTCCGAGGGTCGATTTCCGATTTTCGGGTCATGCGCTAGCTGGATATTGCTTCTGGAATGACCGATCCGGTGTTCTTCGCGCCCTCACGCCGGTATACGGCCGGCGAAGTCGCGAATCTGACCGGCTCGACGCTTGTTGATTCCGGTCTCTCCGACGTATCGATCGAGGCTCTGGCGCCCGCCAACGAAGGCGGCGAGAACGCCCTTGTCTTCGTCGATGGCAGGCGCAATTTCGCCCTGATGCAGTCACTGCGGGCGGCGGCGGTTCTCTGCCCTGCCGAATTTGCCGGCAAGGCGCCGGCGGGCATCGCGGTGCTGGTGCATCCGCGCCCGCAGCAGGCCTTCGCAATGGTCGGGCGTCTGCTTTTTCCGGCGGCTGCAACGCCTGGACCGATGACCGGCGAAACCGGTATCTCGCCGCACGCCCATATCGATGCGACCGCCCATGTCGAGGCCGGCGCGATCATCGAAGCGGGTGCGATCATCGGACCTCGCGCTGCCATCGGCAGCGGGACCGTCATTGCCCCGCATGCGGTCATCGGTCCGTCTTCGCAGATTGGCCGCGACGGCTATGTCGGTCCAGGTGCCAGCGTGCAATATGCGTTGATTGGCAATCGCGTCATCATCCATGGCGGTGCCAGGATCGGCCAGGATGGCTTCGGTTTCGTGGCCGGCGCCAAGGGTCCGGAGCGGGTTCCGCAGATCGGCCGCGTCATCATCCAGGACGACGTCGAGATCGGGTCGAATACGACCGTCGATCGCGGCGCCATGTCCGACACGATCATCGGCCAGGGCACCAAGATCGACAATCTGGTGCAGATCGCGCACAACGTTCGCATCGGCCGCAATTGCATAATAGCCGGGCTTTCGGGTATTTCCGGTTCCGTGACGGTAGGCGACAACGTCACCATGGGTGGCGGTGTCGGCCTTGCGGATCATTTGACCATCGGGTCCGGGGCCAAGCTTGCGGCAAGAAGCGGGTTTATGAGCAATGTGCCTGCCGGTGAGATTTGGGGAGGATATCCGGCGCAGCCGATGGCGGAAGCCATGCGCGAGATAGCGGCCTTGCGCAGACTTGCACGGACGCGCAAACAGGGTGAGGGGGAAAATGGCTGACATCGCAGCGGCGACGCTCGAAGCGGTTGACATAATGCGGCTGATGAAGCTCCTGCCGCACCGCTATCCGTTCTTGATGATCGACCGTATTGTCGACATAGATGGCGACGAATCCGCCATCGGCATCAAGAACGTCACCATAAACGAGCCGCATTTCCAAGGTCATTTCCCCGACCAGCCGGTCATGCCCGGCGTGCTGATCATCGAGGCGATGGCGCAGACGGCCGGCGCCATCTGCATCCGCAGCCTTGGTACGGAAAAGCCGTCGCTGGTTTATTTCCTGACCATCGACAATGCCAAGTTCCGCAAGCCGGTCGTTCCAGGCGACCAGCTGAAAATTCATGTGAAGAAAATCAAGAAACGCGGCAATCTTCTCAAATTCGCTTGCGAGGCCCTCGTCGATGGCGCCAAGGCGGCGGAAGCCGAGATCTCGGCGATGATGGTCGCAAGCGGCTGACAAACGAATGCTAATGAAAATCCAGACAGTCATCCATCCATCCTCGGTCATCGAGGCAGGCGCCCAAATCGGCGAAGGCGCCCGCATCGGGCCCTTCTGTCACGTCGGCCCCGACGCCGTGATCGGCGACCGCGTCGAACTGGTCAGCCATGTCTCGGTGATTGGCGCGACCACCATCGGTGCATCGACTAAGGTCTATCCGATGGCGATACTTGGCGGGCCGCCGCAGAACACCAAGCACAAGGGCGGCCGTACTGCGCTGGTGATCGGCGAGAACTGCACGATCCGCGAAGGTGTCACCATGCATGTCGGCACCGATTCGAGCCGCGGCGAGACGAGGATCGGCGACAACGGCAATTTCCTTGCCTATGCCCATATTGCCCATGACTGCGTGGTCGGCAAGAACGCCACCTTCGCCAATCAAGCGACGTTAGGCGGGCATTGCGAAGTCGGTGACAATGTCTACATCGGCGGCCTTACCGCGGTTCATCAGTTTGTCCGCATCGGCGATAACGCCTTTCTCGGCGGTTGCTCGGCGATCGTCGGCGACGTCATTCCTTACGCCATCGCCGTTGGCAACCGTGCCAGCCTTCGCGGCCTCAACATCATTGGCTTGAAGCGCGCCGGCCTGCCGCGTTCGGAGATCCACTTGCTGCGCAAAGCCTACAAGACGATCTTCGATCGCTCCCGGACCGTCGGCGAAAACATCGAATTCGCCAAGGCGGAATTCGCCTCGTCGCCGACTGCCATGAAGATCGTCGACTTCATCGCCGGTCGCGGCAAGCGGCACTACGCCGTGCCGTCGCTCAAGGGTAGCGACGGCGACGATACCGATGATGAAGACTGAGGGCAGATGACGAAGATTGAGGCTGCCGGAAAGGGCCTTGATCTCGCGCCAGATGCCAAGGTCGGCATCATCGCCGGCGGCGGCAGTCTCCCGGTCGAAATTGCCCGAGCGCTCGCCCGGCAAGGCAAATTGCCCTTCGTCGTGATGGCGGCCGGCGAGGTCGATCGCATAGCCGATTTCGAGCCCTATGAGCAGGCAACCTTGAGGCTGGAAGACGTCGGCTCGCTGCTGCCGATCCTTAAGCGGCATCACGTTACGCATCTCGTAACCGCGGGTCATATCACGCGCCGCCCCAGGCTGAGCGCCATGCGCCTCAATTTGGGCCTGCTCGCGTGGCTACCCAGCCTCTTCGTCGGTGTAACCCGGGGCGACGATACGGTGCTGAAACTGTTCGTGCGCAGGATCGAGCGCAGCGGCATCAAGGTCGTCGGCGCTCACGAGATCGTGCCGGAGCTGGTCGCCGCCGAAGGCCTGCTGACCAAGGCGGCGCCACGCAAATCCGACTGGCGCGACATCGAGGCGGCGCACGCGGCGGCAAAAGCCATCGGCGCGCTGGATATCGGCCAAGCGGCTGTTGCGGTCGGCGGCCGCGCCATTGCGTTGGAAGGCGTCGAAGGCACCGACGGGCTGCTCGAGCGGACAAGGGAGTTGCGCGGGCACGGCAGGCTGGCCGGCGGGAGCCGAGGTGTTCTGGTCAAATGCGCCAAGCCCGGTCAGGAACTGCGTGCCGATCTGCCCTCCATCGGCCCGCTGACCGTCGAGGCGGCGCATGCCGCCGGACTGGCCGGCATTGCCGTCGAAGCCGGTCGCTCGCTGGTGCTCGAAGGTCCCGCCACCATCGGACGTGCCAATGCGCTCGGCCTGTTCGTAATCGGCCTGCCTGCTGCGGAGCCGGCGCATGGCGAATGAGCGGCCGTTGAAGATAGCCGTCGTCGCCGGCGAGGAGTCCGGCGACCTGCTTGGCGCCGACCTTGTGCAGGCGCTCAAGCGCATGACCGGGCGCGAAGTTCGGCTTGTCGGCATCGGCGGCCGCCATTTGCAGGCGCTCGGCCTGGCGCCATTGTTCGACGGCAGCGAGATCGCACTGATGGGGCTTAGCGCCATCCTGCGCGACCTGCCGCGCCTGATGCGGCGGATCGGCCAGACGGCAAAGGCGATTGCCGGTGAATAGCCCGATTGCCTTATCACCATCGACAGTCCGGATTTCTCGCTGCGCGTCGCCAAGAAGGTGCGTGCCGCCGATCCGACTATCCCGATCGTCCACTATGTCTGCCCGAGCGTGTGGGCTTGGCGGCCGGGCAGGGCGGCGGCGATGAAGCCATATGTCGATCACATTCTTTGCATCCTGCCGTTCGAGGTGAAGGAACTCGCTCGCCTGGGCGGGCCGCCCGGCACCTATGTCGGGCATCGCCTTGCACACGATCCGGGCATAGTCAGTGCCGCCAGGGCGCAGGCGCAGCCGCGTAACCTCTCCGCTGACCGTGTGAAAACGTTGCTTGTATTGCCCGGTTCGCGTCGCGGCGAGGTGCGGCGCCTGGTTGGGCCGTTCGGCGAAACGCTGTCGATCCTGCGGGCGCGCGGGCACCGCTTGCGCCTGCTATTGCCGACGGTGCCGCACGTCGCCGACCTGGTCAGGACCTCGGTCGCGAGCTGGGACGAGAAGCCGGAGATCATCCTTGATGCCGAACGCAAATGGCAGGCCTTCGGCAAGGCGGATGCGGCGCTGATCGCGTCGGGGACGGTATCGCTGGAACTGGCACTGGCGGGTGTGCCGATGATCTCCTGCTACCGGCTCGATCCGGTCATGCGCATGGCGCAGCCGCTGATCAAAGTATGGAGCGCAGCCTTGCCCAATCTCATTGCCGACCGGCCGGTTGTGCCGGAACACTACAATCAATATGTGCGGCCGCATTATCTGGCGCGGCAGTTGGAAGCGCTGTTCTCCGATACCGCCTACCGCACCTGGCAGAAGCACGGTTTTGCCGACATTGCCGGGCGTATGGCAACCTCCAAGCCGTCAGGCGAGATGGCGGCGGGGGTGGTGATGGGCATGGTGAGGAAGTGGGTGAGTGGTGAATAGTGAATTGTGAATTGTGAATAGTGGTTTCTATGGACAGGGAGCGACGCTTCGCTACTCCCATTCACCATTCACCATTCACCATTCACCATTCACCACCTTCACCGCTTTGCGATCGGCACGTAATCCCGTTCCGGCGCGCCGGTATAGAGCTGACGCGGGCGACCGATCTTCTGGTGCGGGTCCTCGATCATCTCCTTCCACTGCGCGATCCAGCCGACGGTGCGGGCGACCGCGAACAGCACGGTGAACATGGTGGTGGGAAAGCCCAGCGCCTTCAGCGTGATGCCGGAATAGAAATCGACGTTCGGATAGAGCTTCTTCTCGATGAAATAGGAATCGGTCAGTGCGATCCTTTCCAGCTCCATGGCGATGTCGAGCAGTGGATCGTCCTTGATGCCGAGCTCGCCCAGGACCTCGTGCGCGGTCTTCTGCATGATCTTGGCGCGCGGATCGTAATTCTTGTAAACGCGGTGGCCAAATCCCATCAATCGGAACGGATCGTTCTTATCCTTGGCGCGCGCAATGAATTCCGGGATGTGATCGACATGACCGATCTCGCCCAGCATGTTCAGGGCAGCCTCGTTGGCGCCGCCATGTGCGGGACCCCACAGGCAGGCGATGCCGGCAGCGATACAGGCAAAAGGATTGGCGCCCGACGAGCCGGCCAGGCGGACGGTCGAAGTCGAGGCGTTCTGTTCGTGATCGGCGTGCAGGATGAAGATGCGCTCCATCGCGCGGGCCAGCACCGGATTGATCTTGTATTCCTCGCAAGGCACGGCGAAGCACATATGCAGGAAATTGGCTGCGAAATTCAGCTCGTTCTTCGGGTAAATGAATGGCTGGCCGATGTGGTATTTATAGGCCATCGCCGCGATCGTCGGCATCTTGGCGATCAGCCGCATTGACGCGACCATGCGTTGATAGGGGTCCGAGATATCGGTGGAATCGTGATAGAAGGCCGACAGCGCGCCGACCACGCCGCACATCACCGCCATCGGATGCGCATCACGGCGGAAGCCGGTGAAAAAGCGCGACATCTGCTCATGCACCATGGTGTGGCGCGTCACCCGGTAGTCGAAATCGTCCTTCTGCGCCTTGGTCGGGAGTTCACCATAGAGCAAGAGATAGCAGACTTCGAGGAAGTCGCCGTGCTCGGCCAATTGGTCGATCGGGTAGCCGCGGTGCAAAAGAATGCCGGCATCGCCATCGATGAAGGTGATTTCCGATTCGCAGCTCGCCGTCGACGTAAAACCGGGATCGTAGGTAAAGACGCCGGCGGTGTTGTAGAGCGAACCGATGTCGATAACGTCAGGTCCTACCGAACCACTTCGTATCTTGAATTCATGGATTTTGCCGCCGAGTTCCAGCTTGGCCGTCGATGCCTGGGTTTTGCCGCCAAATTCCATTTTTGTCGCAGGTTCGGTCATAGCAAACTCCTTTTTGTTTCCTCAGGCCGGCAAAGGCAAAATATCTGAACCCAACACGTCAAAAGCATCGGAATACGCACATTTGCGCCCGCAATTGAATCTGCGCGGCTGAATCTGCGCGGCAGATTAGGCCAAGACCCAATGTTGCACTGCGAAACACACCTTTCAATGCCAATCTTCTTGGGCCAGTTTGCTAATCGATTTGATCAGCGATCCGCGCCAGGCTTTCCTCGCGGCCAAGCACGGCCAGCACATCGAAGACACCTGGCGAGGTACTTTTGCCGGTGAGCGCGGCGCGCAAAGGTTGGGCCACGGCGCCGAGTTTATGGCCGGCGGCCTGCGCATAGTCGCGGATCGCGGCTTCGGCTGAGGCGGCAGACCACTCCGAAACCGTGGCTAGTGCCGCATGAGCGCCCCGCAGGATCGCGCGCGCCTCACCGCTGAGCAGCGCCGCCGCCTTCTCGTCGACCGGCAGCGGCCGCTCGACGAAAAGGAATGCAGCCCCTTCAACAAGTTCGACCAGCGTCTTGGCGCGCTCCTTCAGGCCCGGCAAAGCGGCAAGCAGTTGCGCCCTGCGTCTGTCGTCGAGGCGCGCGGCGATTGCCGGGCCGCCTTCAAGATAGGGCAGAGTGGCGATGAAGATGTCGAGCAGCGCCGCGTCGTTCATCCGGCGCATATGCACGCCGTTAAGCGCCTCGAGCTTGGCGAAGTCGAAACGGGCGGCGCCCTTGTTGACGTCGCCAATGTCGAACCATGCAATCATGTCGGCGATCGACATGATCTCATCGTCGCCGTGGCTCCAGCCAAGCCTCGCCAGATAGTTGAGCAGCGCCTCCGGCAGGTAGCCCATGGCGCGATAGGCTTCGACGCCAAGCGCACCGTGCCGCTTCGACAGCTTGGCGCCGTCGGCACCGTGGATCAGCGGGATATGCGACATCGACGGCACCTCCCAGCCCATGGCCTGATAGATTACGGTCTGACGTGCGGCGTTGGTCAAATGATCGTCGCCGCGGATGATGTGGGTGATGCCCATGTCGTGATCGTCGACGACGACGGCATGCATGTAGGTGGGATTGCCGTCCGAGCGCAGAATAATGAAATCGTCGAGATCCTTGTTGGGAAAGCGCACGTCGCCCTGGACGCGGTCATGCACCACCGTCTCGCCGTCTGTCGGCGCCTTGATGCGGATCGCCCCCTTGGCGCCGGGCGGCGCCTCCGACGGGTCGCGGTCGCGCCAGCGTCCATCATAGCGGGGAGGCAGCCCCTTGGCCCGTGCGCTCTCGCGCATTGCCTCTAGCTCGGCAGGCGTCGCATAACAATAATAGGCCTTGCCCATACGAACGAGTTCCTCGGCCACTTCGCGATGGCGCGGCGCACGCTCGAACTGCGACACCGGCTCGCCGTCCCATGTCAGGCCAAGCCAGGAAAGCCCGTCGAGAATGGCCGCGCTTGCCGCATCGGTGGAGCGCTCGCGGTCGGTGTCCTCGATGCGCAGCAGCATCGTGCCGCCTGTGTGCTTGGCATACAGCCAGTTGAACAGCGCCGTGCGCGCGCCGCCAATGTGCAGATAGCCGGTGGGCGAGGGGGCAAAACGGGTGACGACCTTATCGGGCATGGAACTCTCAGGCGGGCGAAGGAAGTGGGTTTGCGGACTTTCGCGCGTTGCGCGTTCATGTAGCATAGGAGGTCGAGGGCGCAAGGGGCAGACCCGATGGCTGTGCGAGGCCGTGGTGCGGGCGAGGGCGAGGACGTTGGCAGCGGCGTCAGCGAACGCTTGCTGTTTGCCGCACCCCCGCCTGTCCTGCCGGCACCGGCATTGCTACCCGCTCCGCGCTTCGATGCTCCGTCGCTGCCGGCCAGCGACCCAGCAACGGTTCTCGTGCCCGCGGGCGAGCCCATCGTACGCCTGCCCAGGCGTTTCCGCCTCCCGTCACCGTCCCGTATCCGCAACAGCGTAACCTCGGCAGCCGGCCTGGAACTCGACCGCGGCATCGCCTTCCTGCTGGTGCCGGTGTTCCTCGCATGCGGGGTGGTCGTATATTTCGGGCTGTCGGTGGAGCCGGCCTTTCCACAGCCGATCGCAATCGCGCTCCTCGCGGCCCTTTGTGCCGTCGTCTCGCGGTCATGGCCCAGGACGCGCCTGTGCTTCATGGTGGCGCTGCTCTGCGCGCTTGGCGTACTTGCCGCCAAGTTCGAGACATGGCGTGTCGGAACGCATATGCTCGGCTCCGAAATCTCAACGCGGCTGACGGGTCGCGTCGTATCGTACGAGCCCATGGCGAGCGGCCGCATCAGGCTGACAATCGATGTGATCTCAACGGCCAGGCCGACACTGCGCTACATGCCGGAACGGGTCCGCGTTTCGGCGATGAAGATACCGGCTGAGCTGACGGCCGGTTCCGAGATCACCGGCTATGTGCGGCTGCTGCCGCCGACCAGCCCGGTGCGGCCCGACAGCTATGATTTCTCCTTCGACAGCTATTTCGCCGGTATCGGCGGCAGCGGCTTTTTTCTCGGCAATCCGAAAGTCGTGTCGTCGGGCAGCATGCCGCTTGGCGCGCAGCTTTCTTCCGCGATCGAAGACGCGCGCGAATCCATCGCCGACCATATCCGCAGCCGCATCGGCGGTGCCGAGGGCGAGATTGCTGCTGCGCTGATCGTCGGCGTGCGCGCCGGCATTCCCGAGGAGATCAACGAAGCGATGCGGCGCACCGGCATCTACCACATCATCTCCATCTCGGGGCTGCATATGGCGTTGGTCGCCGGCACCATCATGGCGCTGCTGCGGGGTGCCTTTGCGCTGTTTCCCGATTTCTCATCGCGACGGCCGGTCAAGAAATATGCCGCGGCCGCCGCGCTTTTTTCGATTGCGGCCTACCTCGTCTTTTCCGGCATTGTCGTGGCGGCCGAACGCAGCTTCATCATGCTGGCGGTGATGCTTATCGCCGTGCTGTTCGACCGGGCCGCGCTCACCATGCGCAACCTGGCGATCTCGGCCATCGCGGTCATCCTGGTGTCGCCGCACGAGGTGGTCGGTCCGAGTTTCCAGATGTCCTTCGCCGCGACGGCGGCCCTTGTCGGCGCCTATGCAGGCTGGTCCGATTACCGCGCCGGCAGGGCCACCACGCCGCCGCCGCGGCTGTCGCCGCTACGCTTTGCCACTCGAAAGGTCCTGCTGGGCATGTGCGGTCTGGCGATGACCTCGATCATTGCAGGGAGCGCCACGGCGCTTTTCGCCATATGGCATTTCCAGCGCGTGGCGCCGCTCAGCCTGTTCGCCAATCTGGCCATCATGCCCATCGTCTCACTGGTCGTCATGCCCTTCGCCGTTCTCAGCGCGCTGGCGATGCCGTTCGGTGCGGATGGCCCTTTCCTCTATGTCATGGGCAAGGGGCTGACGGCGATGATCGCCCTGTCCGGGTGGATATCGGAGCGCTCGCCGATCGATGCGGTCGGGCTGATTTCGCTGAGATCCGTCCTTCTGGTGACGATCGCCCTCGTCATTGCCAGCATGGCGACGACCTGGTTGCGGCTGGCGGCACTTCCTTTTGCGCTCGCCGGCTTGCTGACGACAACGCAGACACGCATACCCGACGTATTGGTCTCGGAGGACGCACGGCTGGTCGCGCTGCCGATCGGCAGCGGTGAACTCGCGGTCAACCGGGCACGCCCGAATGAGTTCACCATCGACAACTGGAAACGCGCGCTCACATCAGAGGCTATCGTCGCGCCGGAAACACCTGGAAAGAACGACCCGCAATTCGACATTGCCGATCCGGCCGACCTACCGCCGGGCATGCCGTTCATTTGCACGGACGGCCTCTGCCTTGCCAGGCATCCATCCGGCGCGATCATCGCGCAAGCCAAGGACCGCGATACTGCGCGGCCAGCCTGCGCCTTTGCCAGCTTGATCGTCATCGACGACGCCACCGCCCATAACCCCTGCTACTACGACCGGCTGGTCCTCGTCGTCACCAAACGGCAACTGGCGCGCGCGGGAAGTGCCGCCGTCTACTTCGATCCACAAGCGGCAACGCGCGCCGAAATCCGTTTCGCGGTCGAAAAATCATACCGGCCCTGGCACGTGCAGCGGAAATTTTCACGCGCGGCACGGGGCCTGCCGCCATACCGCAGGGCCGACAACCCCAAAGCCGGCGCCAAGGGCGGAGCTCAGTAGCGGCGGATCAGTCCGACGAGCTTGCCCTGCACCTTGACCCTGTCTGGTCCGAAGATGCGCGTCTCGTAGGCCGGATTGGCGGCTTCCAGGGCGATCGAGGCGCCCTTGCGGCGGAACCGCTTCAGCGTCGCTTCCTCCTCGTCGACCAGTGCCACCACGATCTCACCGGGGCTCGCCGTATCGGCATTGCGGATGATCACCGTGTCGCCGTCGAAAATGCCAGCCTCGATCATCGAATCGCCTTTGACCTCGAGCGCATAATGCTCGCCGCCCATGATCATATCCGGCGGCACCGAAATCGAATGCGTCTGGTGCTGGATGGCATCGATCGGCACACCGGCCGCGATGCGGCCCATTACCGGGATCGAAACGGCGGCGACGACATCGTCGTCATTGCCGGCTGCAGGGACACGCGACGATGTCGGCTTGCCCTGCCGAGGGGCGCCTTGCCCAAGGCTGCCCTGGATGACACTCGGCGAGAACTTGCGTGCCGCATTGAGGCCGGGGGCGATCGAGTCAGGCAGGCGTAGCACCTCCAGCGCACGGGCCCGGTTGGGCAAACGGCGAATGAAGCCGCGCTCCTCCAGCGCCGTAATCAGCCGGTGGATTCCGGATTTGGAAGCCAGATCGAGCGCTTCCTTCATCTCGTCGAATGAAGGCGGGATACCGCTTTCCTTCAACCTTTCGTGGATGAACATAAGCAGTTCGTGTTGTTTGCGTGTCAGCATAGCGACCCCCAACAGAATCAGAAAAACAAACCCAGAACAAACACTATCTGTTCCAGTTGTGTTCCGCAACTGTTTAAAGTTTAATGAATGCGTTAAGGCTCGGGAAACAAACGACGTCCCCTACCGGCGTACCGCATTTTCACCGCCGCGAGCCTCATCGCCTTGATTCTGCTTTCGTTTGCGCCCTTCTGGCCTCCTAGAAGGCGGCACTGGCATCGGCCGTCGGTCGGCAAAAGGCACGGAATTGAACCCGTATCGACTGTGCGGTCTGGTCAATGCACCGTGAACGAAACGAATTCAAAACGCCAACCTCGGGTTAAGTCCCGGTTTCCACCGCCTGGTCAGGCTGCTTCTCGCCGGTGGAGCCTTGCTGCGCGCAACCAGGTAATGGAAGAACAGTCGATGCGTGTCCGGCGTTGCGTTGGATCTTGGGGGAGCAGACAAATCATGACAGGAATTCCCGATCTCGTGGCCATAAAGGCGATGGATGCCGCGGATCCGTTGCGCGCGATGCGCGACCGCTTTGTGTTGCCGCAAGGAGTGATCTATCTCGACGGCAATTCGCTAGGAGCTGCTTCACGTGCCGCTTTCGATGAACTGCACAAGGCCGCGACCGAAGAATGGTCGCATGATCTCATCCGCGCATGGAACACGGCCGGCTGGTTCAACATGCCGCTTGAACTTGGCGACCAGCTCGGGCGCCTGATCGGTGCCGCGGCCGGCCAGACGGTGGTCTGCGACACGACATCGGTCAACATCTACAAGCTGCTGCACGCCGCCATGGCCATGCGACCGGAGCGGCAGGTCATCGTCGCCGAGGGCGATAGTTTTCCGACGGACCTCTACATAGCTGAGGGTGTGGTTTCGACGCGAAAAGATACGCTGCTGCGCCTCTCGGGGGTCGACGCGCCGACCGTCGAAGAGCTGATCGACGAACGCACCGCCGTGGTGCTGGTCAACCACGTCAACTACAAGTCGGGCGAACTGCGCGACATGCCGGCGCTGACGCGCAGGGCTCAGGAAGCCGGGGCGATGATCGTCTGGGATCTCTGCCACACCGCCGGCGCGATGCCAGTCGAGCTCGACAAGGCAAACGCCGATTTTGCCGTTGGCTGCACTTACAAATATCTGAATGGCGGCCCGGGCGCGCCTGCCTTCATCTATGCGGCTGAGCGGCATCTTTCCGACATCCAGCAGCCGCTCACCGGCTGGTGGGGCCATGCACGGCCCTTCGCCTTCGAGCCAGGCTATGCGGCCGGCACCGGCATCCGCCGGTTTCTGTGCGGCACGCAGCCGGTCCTGTCGATGCGCACGCTGAAGGGCGCGCTCGACATCTGGAACGATGTCGACATGACGGCGGTGCGCAAGAAGAGCATCGCGCTGGCGGATCTGTTCATCGAGCTTGTCGAGGCAAAGTGCGGCACTTACGGGCTCACGCTCGAAAGCACGCGCGATGGGGAAAAACGCGGCAGCCAGATCTCATTCATGCATGAGCATGGCTACCAGGTCATGCGCGCGCTGATCGAACGTGGCGTGATCGGCGATTTTCGCGCGCCATCGACCATGCGCTTCGGCTTCACCCCGCTCTATGTCGGCTATGCCGATGTCTGGCAGGCCGTCAAATTGCTTGAGGACATCCTGCGCACCGGTGCGTGGAAGGATGCGCGCTTCGCCATCAAAGCAGCTGTCACTTGAGATTGATGCGAGAGCTGGAATCGTGAGGCTGGCGACGACGCGCCGCGCGATGCTCACGGCTACGTTGCAAGGCCATATTGCCAGGGAGGCGCAGGGTGTTCGAACGTCACATTGCCGATTGGGACAACGCTTATGCCAACGGCGCCAACATAGCCGGCAGCGATCGCTGGCCGGCAGCCTGGATCGAGCCCGCGCGGGTTTTCCGCGACGTGCTTTCGACCGAGGGCAGGGCGCGGCTCGACATGGCCTATGGCGACAACCCACGCAACCGGCTCGATCTTTTCCTGCCGGCCATCAAGCCCAAGGGACTCGTGGTGTTCGTTCATGGCGGCTACTGGATGGCATTCGACAAGAATTTCTGGTCGCATCTTGCCGCTGGCCCTGTTGATCGCGGCTATGCGGTGGCGATGCCGTCCTACACGCTCTGTCCGCAGATACGCATTGGCGGCATCGTCAAGGAAGTCGGCGCGGCGATCGGCAAGGCGGCGGCGATGGTCCCAGGGCCGCTGATGCTGACCGGACACTCGGCCGGCGGCCATCTTGTTAGCCGGATGGTTACGGCGACGACGCCGCTGGCGCCCGAAGTGGTCCGGCGCGTTCGTCACGTGGTGTCGATCTCGGGGGTGCATGATTTGCGCCCGATCATGCGCACCGGCATGAACGAGACGATCGCGATCGATGAGGCCGAGGCGCAGGCCGAAAGCCCGGTGCTGCTGCGCCCGATGGACAAGGCCCGCCTGACCTGCTGGGCCGGCGGCGGCGAGCGCGCCGAATTCCTGCGTCAGAGCGCGTTGCTGGCCAACATCTGGATCGGCCTGGGTACCGCGACCAGCTCGGTGGTCGAACCTGACCGGCATCATTTCAACATCATCGACGGTTTGGCCGATCCAGACCATCCGCTGACCCGGACCTTGATTTCGGAGTGAGGCAGGTTCAGCGTAGCATCAGCACGTCGCAGGGGGAGCCCGCCGCCGCGGCAGGAGCGAACGGCGCGCGAACGATCAGCCCGTCGGCATCGGCCAGCATTTTCAGCATCGAGGAGTCCTGGATGCCGAACGGCGTCGCCACGAGCGCGCCGGCGTTGGTGCTGACAACAGCCCGCACATAATCCTGCCTGAGATCATTGGCCGGCATGGCGGTACCGAGCCGCGCCCGACGCATATCCTGCTGAAAGGCGCGGCCGCCGAGCTGCGCCAGCAACGGCTTCAGGAAGAGCTGGGTGCAGACCAGGCTTGCCACCGGATTGCCGGGCAGGCCGATGCAGCGGATGTCGCCCAGCCGCCCGAACATCAGCGGCTTGCCGGGCCGCATGGCGATCTTCCAGAAATCGAGAGCCATGCCTTCCCCGGTCAGCACGTCATGAACGAGGTCGTGGTCTCCGACCGAGGCACCACCCAGCGTGACGATGACGTTCGCGCCCGCCTTCACCGCCTTTGTCACCAGCGCAGCGATCGCCTCCTTGCGGTCCGGCGCAATGCCGAGATCGAGCGCGCGCGCGCCGACCGACTGTGCGGCGGCGGCGACGCCATAGGCGTTTGACGAGATGATCTGGTCGGGGCCAAGCTCACTGCCCGGCGGCAGCAATTCGTCGCCGGTGGCGATGATGGCGACCAGCGGCCGCTTGACCACGCCGACCTTGGGGTGGTTGGCCGATGCCGCCAGCGACAAGGCCGCCGGATCGAGCAGGCGGCCCTCGCCCAGCAGGACGTCGTCCTTGGCGAAATCGAGCCCGAGGCGGCGGATGTTGCGCCCCTGCACCGTCGGCTCCGTCACTTCGACGCTGCCGCCGCCGTGGTCGCGGACGTTCTCCTGGATGACGATGGTGTCGGCGCCTTCGGGAAGCGGCGCGCCGGTAAAGATGCGTACGGCTTGCCCTTGCTGCACCACCCCGGCAAAGCCGCGTCCGGCTGGCGCCATGCCGACCACCGAAAGCTTTGCTGGTATGGACGCGATATCGGCGGCCCGCACGGCATAGCCGTCCATGGCGGAGGCATTGAACGGCGGCTGGGTGCGGAGCGCCACGACCGGCTCCGCCAACACGCGGTCTGCGGCATCCAGCAGTGCGACGCGTTCACCCGGCAGCGCTGCTGCGCCATCCAGCAGGCGCTCGAGCGCCTCGGCAACGGGGACCAGCGCCATTATCGGCCGGCCCCGGTGGTCCGATCTCCGGTGACCTTATAGTCGCCGGATTTGCCGCCGGTCTTTTCAACCAGCCTGATGCCGGAGATGACCATGGCGCGGTCGACCGCCTTGGCCATGTCGTAGATGGTCAGGCAAGCGACCGAGACGGCACTCAGAGCCTCCATCTCAACGCCGGTCTTGCCGGTGACGCGGGTCAATGCTGTCACCTTCAGGCCGGGCAGCGCGGCGTCCGCCTCGATATCGACAGATATCCTGGTCAGCAGCAGCGGATGGCAAAGCGGGATCAGTTCATGCGTCTTCTTGGCCGCCATGATGCCGGCAATGCGCGCGGTGCCCAGCACGTCGCCCTTCTTGGCGTCGCCGGCGAGGATCATGTCCAGCGTCTCGGGCCGCATCGCGACAAAACCTTCTGCGACTGCCGTGCGCACCGTCTCAGCCTTGTCGCCGACATCGACCATGTTGGCTTCGCCCTGCGCGCCAAGATGGGTGAGGGCGGCCGCCATCCTCAAACGGCCTCTGCCGGCGCCTTGCCCGTCAACAGCAGGCGCGTTGCCGCGGCCACGTCCTGCTGGCGCATCAGGCTCTCGCCGACCAGGAAAGTCGCAATGCCGCTCTGCTCCAGCCGGCGGCAATCGTCGTGCGAAAAGATACCGCTCTCGCTGACCAGATGGCGGTCGGCCGGCACCATCGCTACCAGCCGCTCCGAGGTCTGTAGGCTGGTTTCGAAGGTCCGGAGATTGCGGTTGTTGATTCCGATCAGCCGCGACGACAGCTGCAGCGCGCGTTCCATCTCAGCCTCGTCATGCACTTCGACCAGCGCGTCCATGCCGAGCCCGAACGCTGTCGCTTCGAGTTCTCTTGCCAACGCGTCGTCGACGCTGGCCATGATGATCAGGATGGCATCGGCGCCCCATGCCCTGGCCTCGTAGACCTGATAGGGGTCGAACAGGAAATCCTTGCGCAATGCAGGCAGCTCGACGGCAGCGCGCGCAGTGGTGAGGAATTCGGGCGCGCCTTGGAAGGAGGGTGCGTCGGTCAGCACCGAAAGGCAGACGGCACCGCCCTTCGCATAGGCACTGGCCAGCGTCGGCGGATCGAAATCGGCGCGGATCAGGCCTTTGGATGGGCTAGCCTTCTTGATTTCGGCAATCAGCGCGAACCTGCCGGATTTGCGCTTTGCTTCAAGGGCGGAAAGAAAGCCGCGCGGCGCGTCGGCATCAGTCGCCCGTGCCTTGATCTCGGCGAGCGGCACGCGCGCCTTGGCCGCCGTGATCTCGTCGCGCTTGTAAGCCTCGATCTTGCGCAGGATGTCGGACATGGTTTTAACCGTTCGAAATCTCGATCAGCCTATCGAGCACTTTCAGCGCGCGGCCGCTGTCGATGGCCTGCGCCGCCGTTACCATGCCGTCGGCAAGCGTCGTCGCTTTGCCGGCCACCACCAGCCCGGCGCCGGCATTCATCAGCACCGTATCGCGAAAGGCGCCGGCGGCGCCGCCCAGCATGTCGCGCAGTGCCTGGGCGTTGTGGGCGGCGTCGCCGCCGCGCAACTCGTCCTTGGTGTGACGCGTCAGCCCGACTGCTTCCGGGGTCAGCGTAAAGCTGCGGATCTCGCCGCCGGCCAGTTCGGCGACAAGTGTCTCGCCGGTGGTGGTGATCTCGTCATAGCCGTCGCCATGGACGATCCAGGCATGGTCGGCACCAAGTTCCTTCAACGTTTCTGCCACGGGCATGATCCATTCGGGCAGGAACACGCCGACCATCTGCCGTCTGACACTCGCCGGATTGGAAAGCGGGCCCAGCAGGTTGAAGATGGTGCGGGTTCCGAGCTCGACCCGGGTCGGGCCGACATGCTTCATCGCCGGGTGATGCGCCGGCGCGAACATGAAGCCGACGCCGGCCTCGTGGATGCAGCGGCCGATCGTCTCCGGAGGGATGTCGATCTTGACGCCCAATGCGATCAGCACATCGGCGGCGCCGGTCAGCGAGGACAGTCCGCGATTGCCGTGCTTGGCGACGGGCACGCCGCTGCCGGCGATGACGAAAGCGGATGCGGTCGAAATGTTGACGCTGTGCGAATTGTCGCCGCCGGTGCCGACAATGTCGATGGCGCCCTCGGGGGCTTCGACACGTAGCATCTTGGCGCGCATGGTGGCGACGGCGCCGGCGATCTCGCTGACGGTCTCACCGCGCACGCGCAATGCCATCAAGAAGCCGCCGATCTGGCCGGGGGTAGCATCGCCCGACATGATAATGTCGAAGGCCTCGCGCGCCTCCTCGAAAGAAAGAGCGCTGCCGGCGGCGACCTTGGCGATGTGGATCTTCAGCGCGCTCATCTGGCCAGGGCTTGGGTTACGGCCGTCTGATCGATGCGGACGTCATATTGCGTCTGCAACTGCGCCACCAACTGGTCGAGCAGGTCGTCGGACATGCCGGAGGTGAAGGACTTCTGTGCGTCCTCGGGTACTGAGCTGGCATCGGCCCCGGCAGGCTCGAACACCTCGGCAACCTTGAACAGGATCTGTCCGTCGCCCGTAGGTGAGGGGATCAGCCCGGTGCCGCCTTCGCCGACGCCGAACATCGCGGCGGCCCCTTCCTTGCCGAAATCGACGTCGTCAGCATCGCGCTTGACGCCGCGCTTGGTCTGCTTTTCGAGCTTGAGCTCACCGGCGATCACCTCGAGCGTGGCGCCAGCCTTGAGACGCTTCTCGAGATCCTGTGCTTTTGCGGTGAGCCGTTTGGTGGTCTCCGCCGCGGTCCAGTCGGCCACGACTTTCTGGCGGACTTCGTCCAATGTGCGGTCGCGGGCAGGCGTGATCGCGCTCACGTCGTAGAAGACGAAGCCGTTATCGGCGGTGGTGAGGCCTTCATTGTCGGTTCCGGGTTCGGATTCGAACACCGCCTTGATGAGTGCCGGCGATTCCGGCAGGTCTTTGACGATGCTTCCATCCGGCCGTTGGCCGGTGCGATCGATGGCATCGATGGTGACGACCTTCAGCTTCAATTTGGCGGCTGCCTCGGCGAGCGAACTGCCCGAGGCGCGCGTATCCTCGTAATTGTCGTGCACGTCCAGCAAGATGCGGCTTGCCTCGCCCAGTGCCAGGTCCTTGCGGATCTGCTCGGATACTTCGGCCAGCGGCTTCACCACTTCCGGCTTGATCTCGGTGACGCGCAGCAGAACGGGACCAAATGCGCCTTGTACGACCGGGCTGACCTCATTGACGTTGAGCTTGAAGGCAGCGTCGGCGACCGCCTTGTCGGCGATCTTGTCCTTGGCCAGCGTGCCGAGCAGCGTGTCGGCCGGCGTCTTGCCTTCGGCAGTGACGATCTTGTCGAAGGTCGCGCCGGTCCTGAGCGAATCGAGCGCCGCCTTTGCGGCATCAGGTGTCTTGAACACAAGCTGCTCGATGGTGCGCATCTCCGGCGTGGTGTAGCGCGCCTTGTTCTTATTGTAGTCGTCGCTGACCTGTTGGTCGGTCACCGCGCTCAAATCCATGATGTCTTCCGGTTCGAGCCTGACATAGGAGAACTTACGGTATTCGGGCGCGGCGTAGGTTTTCTTGTTTTCCTCGAAATAGGCCGAAAGCGCGCTGTCGGACGGCGCTTCTATCGGCTCGACAAGCGATTTCGGCAAGGTCAGGTAGTCGATGGTGCGATCTTCGCCGCGATAGAGCGCGACCGCCTTGAAGAATGTATCCGGGGCCTTGAGGCCGTCCGAAACCGCCTCGACGATCTGCTGGCGGACCGCGACCTGGGCGCGGTTCTTCAAATAGTCTTCCGGCCGCATGCCGATCTGCCGAAGCAGGTACTCGAAGGTTCTCCTGTCGAAGCTTCCGGCAGGCCCTTTGAACGCCGGGTCTTCACGCGTCAGTTCGGCGAGCCGGTCCTTTGACAGGCCGAGTCCGAGCTTGCGGGCCTGCTCGTCGAGGACAGCGCCCGACACGAGTTGCGCCAGCACCTGGTTGTCGATGCCGAGCGCCGTCGCTTGCTCACGGCTGATGCGCTGGCCGAATTGCTGCGACATGACGCTGAGCTGGCGATCGTAGGCGAGGCGGTATTCGTTGATCGAGACCTTGGTGCCTCCGGCCGTGATCACGGCATCATGGCCGGCAAGACCGCCCATCAGGCGGCCCGAGATGCCCCAGACGGCGAAGCTCAACACCAACAATGACAGCAGCAGTTTAGCGACCCAGGTCCCCGCCGCGCTTCTCAACATACCAAGCATGAGTACTTCCGATTTTTGTGCATTTCGCATGCGCCGAGTCTGAAACAAGCGCAATAGCGCCCTTCCTGCCCACTGTCGATTGCTTTGTGGCCTGATTTTGATAGTGAGGGCCAGCTGGAAATTGCCCGGAGAAACAAATCCCATGACGCCTGGAATCCGCCCGCTCGTCGCCGGCAACTGGAAAATGAACGGCACTAGCGCCTCGCTCAACGAGCTCAGGATGATCGGCAACGGCTTCATGAGTGGGCTCGACGCCGAGACCGAAGCGGTGGTCTGCGTGCCGGCGACCTTGCTTGCGCACGCCGCCGAGATTCTGTCGCGCACGCCGGTGCGGGCCGGCGGAGAGGATTGCCACACGGAGGAAAGCGGCGCCTATACCGGCTGCATTTCGGCCGAGATGCTGAAGGATGCAGGTGCCAGCCATGTCATCGTCGGCCATTCCGAATGCCGCGCCGATCGCAAGGAGGACGATGCCTTGGTCCAGGCCAAGGCCTCCGCCGCATGGCGCGCCGGGCTGGTGGCCATCATCTGCATTGGTGAGACAAGAGCCGAACGAGAAGCAGGAGCCACGCTCGACGTGCTGTCGCGCCAGGTCGCTGGCTCGGTCCCGCCAAACGCCACGGGTTCCAACACCGTCATTGCCTATGAGCCAATATGGGCGATTGGGACCGGCTTGACCCCGACCGCCGCCGACGTCGCCGAGGCACATGCGCATATCCGCGAAGAACTGGCACGGAAGCTCGGCAATACGGCGGCCAAGATGCGCATTCTCTACGGCGGCTCGGTCAAGCCGTCCAACGCCGTCGAGTTGCTCGGCGTCAGGAATGTCGATGGCGCGCTGGTCGGCGGCGCCAGCCTAAAGGCGGCGGACTTCCTCGGCATCGCGGAAGCCTATCGAAATATTGCTTGATACAAGGGCTGCTTGCTGCATTTGAGCGGACGGCCGGCGCCGAAATCGTTGCAAAGGACGCATTGCTTCCCATATTCCGGCCACGGGCTTGGAAATGCCGTCAAAGCATTGTATTGAGCCGCCTCCAAATCAGCGGCCGCACAAGGCCTTGCCAGGGTAAATTATGGAAACCGTACTGATCGTCGTCCACCTCATGGTCGTGCTCGCGCTTGTCGGCGTGGTGCTGCTGCAGCGCTCCGAAGGCGGCGGCCTCGGCATCGGCGGCGGATCGGGCTTCATGACCGCGCGTGGCGCCGCCAATGCGCTGACGCGGGCGACGGCGATCCTGGCTGCCGCTTTCTTCGTCACTTCGCTGACACTGTCGATCGTTGCGCGCTATGGCGAGAAGCCGATCGACATTCTCGATCGCGTGCCGGCGACCTCGGACGGAGCAGGCAAGGGCGTACTCAACCAATTGCCTGGAACCACGACGCCGACGCCGCCTTCGGGCACCACGGCGCCGACCCCGCCGTCCGGCAATGGCGCGGCAACGACGCCGCCGGCAACCGCTCCGGCGACGCCGCCAGCGACAAACGGCGCCACCGCGCCGGCCACGCCGCAGGTCCCCAACCAGTAATAGGGCAACTTATGCCGCGATCTGTTGTCGTTTGAACACAGTCGCGGCAAATGCCGCACGATCACGAAGATTCGACTGCGCCTCACGCTTGAGGCGCTTCCGGCTAATCGATTATACGTTGCACGCGGCATTCTCGGCGTCCTTGGGGGGCGCCGGGCGACGCCGTGGGCAACAAGCATTGAACGATCGGATCTTCCCCATGCAGCTTCGCAGCTTCATTTTTGCCGGCCTTTGTGCCGTGCTCAGCCTAGGTGCGCCCGCTTACGCGGCCATGCCGGCGGCAAACTCGGCCCACAAAGCCGCAACAACAACCGACGTCGTCAAGGTCGCTGCCAAAAGCGATGCAGCGCAATTGAAGCTTCTCAAGAAGAAGAAAGATCCGACGCCGGACGACCTTGCGCAGATCCGCAAGATCGAAGCCAAGATCGCAGCCGACAAGGAAGCCGCTCGCGCCAAGGCACTCGAAGCCAGGAAGCTGGCGATGCGCGAGGCGGCGAAAGCCAAAGCCGATGCGGAACGGCAGGCGTTCCTTGCCAAGAAGAGCCAGCCGCTCGCAACGGCCAAGGTGGCTGACGCCACGCCGGCCAAGAAGAAGACCGTCAACATCGAACCGATTACGCCCATTGCGCCGATCCAGTCGGCCGAGCCGATCCCGGCCGAGGCCATGAACGTTGCGCTGACCGGCAACAATGGCGAGTTGCGCAGCGAACCGGTCGGGCAGAAGCCGCAGAGCGTCGGGCTGTTCGCGGGACTGTTCGGCGGCACATCCTCTTCGTCGATGTCGCTGCTTCCGGAAACACGCGCGCTCGACGCCGCGCTCGAAAGGAAGCAGGCCAAGCGGCAGTTCAAGGTCAAGCCGGAATTCGTGCCGCAGGAGGTCGAATTCACCGGCTACAACGCCGGCACCATCGTCATCGATACCAGCGCCCGTCGTCTCTACCTCGTCGAATCATCGTCAACCGCCCGCCGTTATGCCATCGCGGTCGGCCGGGAAGGCCTGCAGTTCAAGGGTACGGTTGCCGTCGGCGACAAGCAGGAATGGCCGCGCTGGATTCCGACGCTGGATATGCAAAAGCGCGAACCCAAGCACTATGGCCAGTACAAGGACGGCATGCCCGGCGGCGGCGACAATCCGCTCGGTGCGCGCGCCATTTATCTCTACGACGGCAAGAAGGATACCCACCTGCGCATTCACGGCACCATCGCGCCGCAGTCGATCGGAACCAGCGCCTCCAATGGCTGCTTCCGCATGATCAACGAGCACGTCATGGACCTTTACCGCCGGGTGAAAGTAGGCACCAAAGTCGTCATCATCTGACGCTTTGACAGATCGTGCCAAAAGGGCCGGCCTCGCCGGCCCTTTTGTTTTGATACGCCAACGACCAGAGCGCCTTCTTGGGAAAAAGCCTTCGCGGCGGTTTTTTCTCTGGCGGAATCAATTCGGCCGCGTTAAGCGATGACTCCCATGGCGCGATATGTATTCATCACAGGCGGCGTGGTTTCCTCACTTGGAAAAGGCATTGCTGCAGCGGCCCTTGGGGCTCTCTTGCAGGCGCGGGGCTATCGCGCACGCATCAAAAAGCTCGATCCCTATCTCAATGTCGATCCCGGCACGATGTCGCCCTATCAGCACGGCGAAGTCTTCGTGACCGATGACGGGGCCGAGACCGATCTCGATCTTGGCCATTATGAGCGCTTCACCGGCCGCTCGGCCAACCAGCAAGACAACATCACCACCGGCCGGATCTATAAGAACATCATCGAGCGCGAGCGGCGCGGCGACTATCTCGGCGCTACCGTGCAGGTCATTCCGCACGTCACCGACGAGATCAAGAATTTCGTCCTCAACGGCAATGACGACTACGATTTCGTGCTGTGCGAGATCGGCGGCACCGTCGGCGACATCGAAGCGATGCCGTTCCTGGAGGCGATCCGCCAGCTCGGCAACGACCTGCCGCGCAACAACGCCGTCTACGTCCACCTGACCTTGATGCCTTACATTCCGACGGCAGGCGAACTGAAGACCAAGCCGACGCAGCATTCGGTCAAGGAGTTGCGCGGCATCGGCATTGCACCCGACATACTGCTGGTCCGCGCCGACCGGCCGATCCCCAAGGAAGAGCGCAGAAAGCTGTCGCTGTTCTGCAATGTCCGCGAAAGCGCCGTCATCCAGGCGCTCGACGTCCCGCATATCTACGACGTGCCGATGGCCTATCACAATGAAGGGCTGGATTCGGAAGTGCTGGCCGCCTTCGGCATCGATCCGGCGCCGAAGCCCCGCATGGAACGGTGGCAAGCGGTGTCCAACCGCATCCACAATCCGGAAGGCGAAGTGACCATTGCCGTCGTCGGCAAATATACCGGCCTCAAGGACGCCTACAAATCGCTGATCGAGGCGCTGTCGCATGGCGGCCTCGCCAACCGGGTCAAGGTCAAGCTCGACTGGATCGAAAGCGAGATATTCGAGAAGGAAGACCCGGCGCCGAGGCTGGAGAAGGTCCATGGCATTCTCGTCCCCGGCGGTTTTGGCGAGCGCGGCTCTGAGGGCAAGATCCTGGCGGCGAAGTTCGCGCGCGAACGCAAGGTGCCGTATTTCGGCATCTGCTTCGGCATGCAGATGGCCTGCATCGAGGCGGCGCGTTCGCTGGCCGGCGTCGAGCGCGCATCATCGACCGAGTTCGGTCCAACCGAGGAGCCGGTCGTCGGCTTGATGACCGAATGGCTGAAGGGCAACATGCTGGAAAAGCGCAGGGAAACCGGCGACCTTGGTGGTACCATGCGGCTCGGTGCCTACCAGGCCGACCTCGCCAAGGGATCGAAGATCGCCGAGATCTATGGCGATACCCAGATTTCCGAACGCCATCGCCACCGCTACGAGGTCAATGTCGACTACAAGGAGCGGCTCGAGGATTGCGGCCTGGTGTTTGCCGGCATGTCGCCGGACGGCGTGCTACCGGAAACGGTCGAATATCCCGGCCACCCCTGGTTCATCGGCGTGCAGTACCATCCCGAGTTGAAAAGCCGGCCGCTCGATCCGCACCCGCTGTTTGCCAGCTTCATCGAGGCGGCGGTAGAGCAGTCGCGGCTGGTCTAGACTAACCGCCCATGCAAACTTACGTCGCGCTGCTCTACAGCATTGTCCTGGGCGAGGGGCGGCGGGTCGTCATGTCCGATCTGAAGGCGATGGCCGAAGGCCTGGGTCTGAATAAGCCGCGCACGCTGGTAGCGACCGGCAATCTGGTCTTCGAGGCGCAAGAAACAGAACTTGCGGCGTTGGAGCAGCGGCTGGAGGCGGCGTTCGCAAAGATTTTCGGCCGCCACGTCGACATCATCGTGCGCCGCGCCGACGGCTGGCTAAGGCTGGCGGCCGGCAATCCGTTCCCAGCTGAATCGGCCGAGGCCGCGGACCAGGTGGCGGTGCGCGTGATGCGAGCGCCCGTTCCCGCCGAGACCGCCGCGGCGCTTGAGGCATATGCCGGCAAGGACGAGAAGCTGCGGATTGTCGGCGGCGACATCTGGATCGTCTTTTCCCGCGAGATGCCGAGTTCGCGGCTGCTTGCGGCGGTGAGCCACAAACGCCTCGGCATTGGCACGTCGCGCAACTGGAACACCGTGCGCCGCCTGGCCGAAATGATCGCAGAATGAACGGGGCGGCTCGCGCCGCCCGAGTCTGTTCAGGCCTTGGCTATCCTGGCTCCGGCACCGAGTGCCATCGTGCGCAGCACGTAGTAGATGACGCCGGCAATTGCCACGCCGAAGAACCAGCCATAGACGCCCCACCATGACGGCAGCAGGCTGGTGAAGTTGGGCAGGATCGAGGAGAAGACCGCGCCGATACCGGCGGCGATGAAGGCATTGACATGCCAGCCGCCCTGAAAGCGGAATTCGCCATTCTCCCTGTAGAGTGCCTCGACGTCGACCTCGCCCTTCCGGATCAGGTAATAGTCGACCATCATCACGCCGAAGATAGGCCCCATCGTCGCGCCAATGATGTTGACGAAGGAGGCGGCACTGCCTTCCCAGGGCGCGAATGGATAGAGCACCAGCGCGATCAGCGCCGCGATGTAGCCGCCCTTCTTGAAGTCGATCTGGCGTGGAAAGACATTGGAGAAGTCGAAGGCCGGCGACACGAAGTTCGCCACCACATTGATGCCGAGCGTCGCCACCGCAAAGGTCAGGGCTGCGAGCGCCGCCAGGAACCAGCTGTCGAATTTCGCCGAAATCTGGTCGGGATGCAGCAGCACCTCGCCATAGACGTCGAAGGCGGCGATCGTGGTGACGCCGGCGACCAGCGAGAACAGGATAAGATTGACCGGCAGGCCCCAGATGTTGCCCTTGCGCAGCGATGCCTTGTCCGGGGCGTAGCGCGCGAAATCGCAGAAGTTGAGATAGAGCGCGGAGAAATAGGTCACCCAGATCGCGGCCACCGCAAACAGCGAGGTCCAGGAGCCCGGCGTGCCCGGCACGCCCGCGTCCTTTGTCTTTTCCAGCAGCGCATCCATCGGGATGTCGCTGGTGAAAGCGAAGGTGCCTGCCTTGATGCAAAGATAGATCGCCAGGATCAGCATCATCACCCACACCGCCGGTCCGGCCCAGTCCTGGAAGCGGCGCACCGTTTCCATGCCCCTCTGGATGATCAGGAGCTGCAGCGCCCAGATGACGGCGAAGCAGATCACCTCGAGCCCGGAGTGGCCGAGGAAATGGGTGCTCTGGTTGAAGTCGGCGAACCATTGCGAGCGGATCAGCAGGGCTACGATCGCCCCGGAGGCCGCCGCCGTCTGCGCGCCGTACCAGAAGCAGGCGACGACGGCGCGCACCAGCGCCGGTATGTTGGCGCCCCAGATGCCGAAGGAGGCACGCGCCAGGACAGGGTAGGGCACCCCGGTCTTCACGCCGGCATAGCCGACCATGTTCATTAACGCATAGATGATCAGCGAGCCGATACCGATGGCGATGATGAAGTTGACGAAGCCGCCGCAGAACAGGAACAGGCTGGCAGCGAGATAGTAGCCCCACAGGCTGTGGACGTCCGACGTCCAGACGTTGAAGATCGAGAACGGTCCCCAGTTTCGAACCTTCGCCGGTGCGAGATCCTCATTGTACAGGTCCGGTCATGCGCCTTGTATGGTCATTGCTATGTCCTCCCCTTGTTACCGCACGCGCCTCCACGCATGGCACGCAGGTTAAGCCTGACGCAGGGGAACCGGCAAGCAGACGATTTGCCGGCTTTGGACTTAAAGACATTCAATGAAAAAGGCGCTTATCGGCGTGGCGTCGTTGAGCTTCTAGCGCCGACGATTCGTGGGGTGACACCGATCGCTCGACCTAAGCTCGCGAGTCCACCTTGTGCGTGATCAGGGCGGCAAGCTTTTTGGGCGCTTGTGCGCGATAACTCTCATCGAGCCATGACTTCAGTTGTCCGATCGGTGGCAGTTCGTCCGGTGCTGGTTCGAACGTCACCCATCCGCTCTTGCCAAGGCCATACTCTGTCGGCGACGCATAGTGGAGCTTTCTCGCCTCGTCGCCGCTGTAGGGGAGTTTGAGGGAGATGCTGAACGGTTCGCCTTCAAGGCTCAAATAAGCAAAGGTCTTTCCTTTCACCGCGAGATCGTCGTGACCAGGCCACGGAGTCTTTGTCTCGGCGCCCGGATAGGTGAGGCCGAAGGCACGCAGTTCCTTGAGAACGGCATCGGTCGAAGCGCGCGATTTCCTACTCATCAACTCTCCTCCATCGCTGTCAGCGGTTTACGGTCCGGCTTCGAGAAAAGCCCGGGCAAAACCGGGCTGCACGGCTTCTATCGTTCCATCGGGCAACTTCAAAAGCCGGTCGATTGCGATGCCGTAGAGCCGCAATCGGCCCTCGAGCAGCCGCGCTGCTTCGTCGATATTACCCTGTTCGGCCTGTAGCAGGGCGCGGTGCATCACGTCCCGAAAGGTCAGCCGGAGTTGCAGGAACATCTCGGCAAAAGCTTGCGGGTCGGGCACGTCGAGAATGCCTTCCTCGCTTCCCTTCCTGAGCAGATTTGTGATTATCGGCTCGGCCAGTTCCCTGGCCGCCTGGTCGACCCGATGGAAGAGGGCAAGGTTCTCGGGCCGGAACACGACGAAGAACGTTTTTCGCAATTGCGGGGCAAGCTCGACGTTCAGCCGTCGCGAGCCGGCAAAGAGTGCATTGAGCCGGCCAATCCCATCGAGTGACGGATCGTCGAGGAGGGGTTGCAGCTCGGCAAGGCTGTCACGTGCGAGACGTCTGGCGAGCGCCTCCAGCAGGGCCTCCTTCGACGCGAAATAGTGATAGAACGCACCCTTCGACAAGCCGGCCTCGCGGATGATGTCGTTCACCGTCGTGTTGTCGTAGCCATGCTCGAAGAAAAGCCGCTGGGCACAGTCGAGGAGCTCGGTGGATCGTATCTCCGGGGGCTTTATCACTCGGGGCAAAATCGACCTCACAAAGTACAGGGGGCAAGAGGAGCACGAACCGTTTCTTTATGCAACTTTTATAGACCGACGGTCGGTCTAATGCTATGTCTGCCACCGCTCCGCGTTCGCATTCGATGGTGGAAGGAGAGCTTCTTGCGACGGATACGCTGGACTGTCGGCATCGTTCTTGTCGCGGCGACTGCTGCTTTCGGCGCTTGGTATGTGTGGCAGCCGGCCAAGGTTTCGATCGTGACGCCACAACGCGGCGACGCGGCGGAGATCGTTTACGCGAGTGGCTCAGTCGAGCCGCGAACCTGGGCCAAGGTGACTCCCGTTGTCCGCGAGAGGATCGTCGAGCAGTGTAATTGCGAGGGGTCGAGGGTTGCACAAGGCGATGTGCTCGCCAAGCTCGACGACAGCGAGGCCCGGGCCGTGCTTGGCGAGATCGAAGCGCGTCAAGCACTTGCCCAGGAAGAGCTCCGGAGGCTGACCGTGCTTGCCGAAAGGCGTGCGGCAAGCCAGCAGGCGCTCGATCGCGCGCAAAGCGAGCTTGGCCAGATCGAAGCGCTGGTTGCCGGACAGAAAGCGCGGCTCGACACCTACGTCTTACGAGCGCCGAGCGCCGGTATCGTGCTCAGGCAGGACGGCGAGGTCGGTGAGATCGCCGAACTCGGCGCCGTGTTGTTCTGGGTCGGCGAGCCGAAGCCGCTCCTGGTGGTCGCCGAGGTCAACGAGGAGGACATTCCACGGGTCGAGATCGGCCAGCGCGCGCTGCTTAAATCCGATGCGTTCCCTCGGCAGAATCTGGAAGCGGTGGTCGACAGCATCACGCCCAAGGGCGATCCGGTGACGAAGACCTATCGCGTCCGCTTCCGCCTGCCGGACAATACGCCGCTTCGTATAGGCATGTCGACCGACGTGAACATCGTCATCCGCGTTTCGAAAAATGCGCTGTTGATCCCGTCGGTTGCGGTGGATGGGAACAAGGTGTTCGTAGTCGAAGGCGACAAGGCCTGGCGGCGTGAAATCCGAACGGGCATTCGCGGCACCAATGGCGTCGAAGTTATCTCTAGTGTCGATGAGAAGGCTCGCGTCATCTCGCCCTATCCCGCTGACCTCGGCGACGGTGCGCGCGTGAACATCGCCGCCGCGCAGGAGAGATAGGCAACGATGGCGCTGATCGTCGACATTGCCGTAACGCATATCGCCGGCCGCGGCCGCCAGACGCTGGTCGCCATAGTCGGCGTCGCGGTGGGTGTCGGCTTCTCAATTGCGATGGCGGCGCTGATGCAGGGCGGGCAGGACGATTTCGTCAGGCAGCTCGTCGACACGATGCCGCATGTCGACATCACCGACGAGCAGCGCACCGCCCGCCGGCAGCCGGCCGAGGACTACTTCGAGACCGCCGCCATCTCGGGGCTCCGGCCACGCGACGATCGGCGCGGCATCATCAACCCGACCGCCGCGACCTCCTGGCTGGAGAGCTGGATTCCCGGCCGGTTCGCAGCAAGCCTAAAGACGCAGGGCGTGATCCGCTATTCCAGCCGCGAAGTGGGCGCAGCTATCATCGGGGTCGATCCGCAGCGCGAGACCGGCGTTTCACCGATCGTCGGAGAGTTCGTCGAAGGCAGCTTTTCGGCACTTGCCGCGGGCGGCAACAACGTGCTCATCGGCGACACGATGGCGAACCGGCTCGGCGCCGGGTTCGGCGACACGATAACGGCGGTTTCCTCCGAAGGGCTGACGCGCAATTTCAAGATCGCCGGACTTTTCCACACCGGCACTACCGCGCGCGACGAAGGCGAAGCTTATGTGCTTTTGAAGAACGCGCAAATCCTCTCCGCGCGTCCGAATGCCATCAACGAGATCCGCATCAAGCTCGACGACCCCAACCGCGCTGCGGCGGTGGCGCATCGAGCCGAGGCCGAACTGGGCTACAAGGCCGTGGCGTGGCAGGAGGCGAATGAATCGATCCTTGAAGCGCTCGTCGTGCGCAACGTCATCATGTACACCGTCGTCGGCGCGATCATGCTGGTTGCTGGCTTCGGCATCTACAACATCATCTCCACCATCACGCACGAGAAGGCGCGCGACATCGCCATCATGAAGTCGCTTGGCTTCCCGGAGTCCGACATGCGCCGGCTCTTTTTGCTGGAAGGCGTGGCGATCGGCGCTGCCGGCTCTGTGCTCGGCGGGGTGCTTGGCTTCTCCATGACCTATGCACTGTCGCTGGTGCGTTTCGAGATCGCCGCGACTGGCCAGGAGATGACCCGGCTGCCGATAGCCTGGAGCCTGACCCACTATATCATCGCCTCGGCCTTCGCACTGGGCTCGGCGGCGGTGGCTGGCTACCTGCCGGCGCGCCGTGCAGCGCGCCTGAATCCGGTCGACATAATAAGAGGCGCGACATGAGCGCACTCATCGAGACCGAGAGACTGACCCGCATCTTGCCAGAGACGGTCCCCGTTACGCTGGTCAAGGACATCACGCTCACGATCAACGACAACGAATTCGTCGCCGTCACCGGTCCCTCCGGCTCCGGCAAGTCCTCGCTGCTCTATCTGCTTGGGCTGCTCGACCGGCCGACAGGCGGGACCTTGAGGATAGGCGGACGCGATAGCGAGCCTATGAATGAAAGGGAGCGGGCGCAGACACGGCTTTCGACGCTGGGCTTCGTCTTCCAGTTTCATTTCCTTCTGCCGGAATTCACGGCGCGCGAAAATGTAGAAATTCCAATGCGCAAGCTTGGTCGGCTGGCCCGACCCGTGATGCGCGAACGGGCTGGCGAGTTGCTGTCATCGCTGGGGCTCGGCGAACATCTCGAAAAGCGGCCGGACCAGCTTTCGGGAGGCCAGCGTCAGCGCGTCGCGGTGGCACGCTCGCTCGCCAACGACCCGCCGCTTATCCTGGCAGACGAGCCGACGGGGAGCCTCGACAGCAAGAGCTCGGAGCAGGTGTTCACAATCCTGCAGAATTTGGTGCGCGAACGCGGCAAGACGGTCGTGGCAGTCACGCATGACCTCGACATGGCCGCACGCATGGATCGCCGCATTCACATGGTGGACGGGAAGATCAGCTGAACCGGGCCACGGCGCGATCAGGCCACCGCCGACGTCTCGAAACTGGCCTCGAGCCAGGCTATTGCGCCGGTCACGTCGTCGAGGGCATAGTTTGCGGCCGTCGGTCCGTTCGGCTTCACGCGGATGGAGATGCCGCCAATTTCATTGATCGCCTCGAAACCGTGTTCGTCCGACGTATCGTCTCCGAGGAATATCGGCCGCCGGCCGACAAAGGGCGGAATGTCCATGAAACGCCGGATGGCAGCACCTTTGACGGCTTCCAAAGGCATGAGCTCGACGCCGGCGTTTCCCGGAAGCACCCGATAACCCTTCGGAAGCCGGGCCAATGCCTGTTCGACGAGCTGGATTGCGGGTGCAAGCAGTTGCGGTGCTGCTCTTGTATGAACGGCAAGGACCGGCCCCTTGCGCTCGACATAGACCTTGCCGCTGCCCAATTCGGCCTCGATCTCGTCCGCAAGGGCGGCGATGTCGGCCGGCGCGTCGGCGGCATCGATCGGACCGCTCGGCGTCAGCCGGTGCTCCAGCCCATACAGTCCGGCGATCCGCAGCTTCAGCGGATGGAACAGCTTGTCCACGGCGGGAATCGACCGGCCGGTGATGAAGGCGACCGCACCATCCAGCCGCCGCTCGATGCGTTCGAGCAGATTGCGCAATTCCTCGCCGACGAACACCGCGTCGGGATGGGCAGCGTGTTCCAGCAGGGTTCCGTCGATGTCGAGGAAGAGCGCCCATTGCCCTTCCGACAGGTTCAACGCCGGCGGTTGTTCAAAGCTTTTCACGACGCTGCCTTCCGAGCCCGCTCGAACATCGAGATGACGTTGTTGGTGTTCGATGGCGGGCGCTCGCCGGTTCCGGTCACCCTGTCGAGATCGCCGCGTTTGCGCAGGCGCGCGGCGTCCAGCAGCATACTGCCGGCCCAGCGGTAGACATTGTTGTCGCGGACCATCTCGCGCATCGGCCGCAAACGTTCGCGCTGCTCTTCCGGCGTCATCGTCAGCGCCTGCAACAGCGCCTCGCTCATCATGGCCGCATCGTAGGGGTTGACGATCAGCGCTTCCAGCAGTTCGCGCGAGGCACCGGCGAAGGTGCTGAGCAAAAGCACGCCCTGTTCGTCGTCGCGCGCTGCGACGAATTCCTTGGCGACAAGGTTCATGCCGTCATGCAGACTGGTGACCATACAGATGTCGGCGGCGCGATAGACCTCGTAGACCTGCTCCTGCCGATGATGTTCGGCGACCATCAGGATAGGGCTGTATGTCTCGCTGCCATAGCGCCGGTTGAGCTCCTCGGCACAGCGGCGGCATTCGTCGTGGAGTTGCTGGTAGGCGGGCAATGTCCCCCGGCTCGGCGCGGCGATCTGCAGGAAAACCACCTTGCCTATCCATTCGGGATATCTCGTGAACAATTCGTCCAAGGCATGGAAGCGATCGAGAATGCCTTTCGTGTAGTCGAGGCGCTCGACGCCAACGCATAGTTTGGTATCCGCAGACAGGCCGAATCTGTCGCGCACGCTGGCGCGGCACTCCTCCACAGACGGCAGTTTTGCCAGCAATTGGGCCGGCCATTCTATGGAAATGGGATAGGCGTGGACCAATGTGGTTTGCCCACCATAGGAGATTGCCGCGTCTGCCCGTTCGATCCGGCTCTCCAGAAAGCGGTCGACACTTTCGGTGAAGTTGTTGGCATGGAATTGGGTATGAAAGCCGATGATCGAACTGCCGAGCAGTCCTTCCAGGATCCGCTCACGCCACGGACAGATGCTGAACACTTCCGAATTGGGCCAAGGGATGTGCCAGAAGGTGATGACTATCGCGTCCGGCAGGCGCTGGCGAATCATGCGTGGCAGCAGCGCAAAATGGTAGTCCTGCACCAGCACGATCGGCCGTTCGTTGCGGGCTTCGGCAACCACCGTATCGGCGAATTTGCGGTTGACGGCCTCGTAGGCGTCCCAGTCCGAGGCGCGAAACACGGGGCGGGTGAAGGCGATATGGCAAAGCGGCCATAGGCCCTCATTAGCGAAGCCCAGATAATAGCCCTGATATTCCTCCTCCGTCAGCCAGACCCTGCGCAGCGTATAGGACGGATTGCCTGGCGGCACCTGCACCCGGTCGTCCTTGTCGACGGTGAGGCGGTCTGCCGTGCCGCCGCCAAAGGCGATCCAGGTGCCGGCACAGGCGCGGGTGATGGGCTCGAGTGCCGAAACCAGCCCGCTGGCCGGCACCAAAAGTTGGACCCCGTCATCCTTGATGTTGTGGATGTAGGGTTCGCGGTTGGACACCACGATGACCTGTGCGTCCGGCAGGTCGTCGGCCAGGATCTTGCGCAAAGTGTCGGGCGACCATGTGACCAGTGCCGCATCGGCCGATTGGCCGTTCTTTTCGAACTCGCGCAGCACCTTGCGTGCCGCTTCCGACGCGACATCCTCGCTCGGCGTGTATGCGGCCGCCGTTGCGCGGCCGCGACGCTGGCGGGATATCGACAGGAGAATGGCAAAAGCGGAAAAGCCAAAACTTGCAATCAGCAAAACCCAGAGCAGGTTTACAGTATAATCTGACATAGAATGTGATCTCGCCTCCGGCCGGCCGATAGCCGTTTTTTTATTTGTTTTCTGGTTCGCCGCCGTATAACAACTGCAGCGTTCCCGCGCCGCCCATTTTTGCAACGCACAAAGAGGCTATCGGTTCCGGACGATTGCAATGCCGCGCGTCATTTTCGACGCGCCGCAGTGCGGCGGCATCAAGTGCGCACGATGAGCGGCACCATCCCCTCATACCGATCGGCGAGAAAGGCGACGACCCGGTCGCCGACACGCTGGAATGTGAGGTCGACCACTGTCGAGCCGACACCTAGATGCCGCAATGTCAGCGTGTCGATGCCGATCGGCAGCCTTGGGCGGGTGACCCGGATTTCGCTGTTCCAGCCGTCGATTTCGAGCCCAAGGCAGGCCTGCATCAGCATGAAGGCCGATCCCGCCGACCAGGCCTGCGGCAGGCACGCGACGGGATAGGCGATGGGCGCTTCGCCCGGCGACCGGGTAAAGCCGCAGAACAGTTCCGGCAGCCGCATGTTGAAATGGACAGCCGATTCGAACGTGCCGCTCATCAGCCTGACTACGCTGTCGCGCACGCCATAACGTGCCAGGCCGGCACCGCACATGGCGGTGTCGTGCGGCCAGATCGAACCATTGTGGTAGGACATCGGATTGAAGAATATCGCATCGTCGGCCAGCGTCCTCACTCCCCAACCAGAGTGGAACGACGCAGAGAGCAGCTGATCGGCGACCATCTGCGCCCGTTCCGGCTCGGGCAGCCCGACAAAGAGAAGATGGCCGGCATTCGACGTCCGTACCTTGCAGAGCTCGCCTGCACCATCGATCGCCAGTGCATAGAAATTGAGATCGTCCATCCAGAAATGGCGTTCCACCGCGGCGCGCATGGTTTCGGCGCGTTCCTCCCAATGATCGGCCTTGTCGTCCTCGCCGCGGCGGCGGGCGAGCGCCGCCAGCCCACGGAACGCGGCAAAGACGTAGCCTTGCACCTCGACCAGGGCGATCGGCCCCTTGGGCATGCGGCCATCGGCATGGAAGACGGAATCGAAACTGTCCTTCCAGCCCTGGTTGGCAAGGCCGGTCTCGGCGCCGCGCTGGTAGGTAACGAAGCCGGTCGCGCGGCTTGTCTCCTCCGTCCATTCGGCCGCTGCACAGAGCGATGGCCACAGGCTGTCGACGAACGCCATGTCGCCGGTACGATCCGCATAGGCGCAAGCGAGATGAATGTAGAGCGGCGTGGTATCGACGCCGCCGTAATAGCGGCCGAACGGGAGCTCCCGCAGTGCCGCCATCTCGCCCTTGCGGGTCTCGTGCATGATCTTGCCCGGCTGCGAATCGCTGAACGGCGACGTTTCGGTCGCCTGATGCTGGGCGAGAAAGGCGAGTACGCCGCGCGCCAGCCCAGGATTCAACCACAGCATCTGCAGTGCGGAAATCACCCCGTCACGGCCAAATGCCGTCGAGAACCAGGGTATGCCGGCATAGGGGTAAGGTCCGGTTGAAAGCTCGGTGGTCAGCAACGCCACGTCCGCGCGCGCGCGTTCGATCCAGTCGTTGAAGACGCGGCCGGAGCTGTGCACCGTCGCGCCGTGGCGGCGTTTGGCGCGCATGCCGAAGCGAGCGCGGGCGGCAGCAGCCCGAAAACGGTCGCGGTCGGGTGTCTCCGCCACTTCCGGGCCGACCTCGATATAGAGGACCTCGCTGCTGCGCTTCGTCACCGCAACCAGGAAATCCGCGCGGCTGGCGGTCAAATTGTCCGGCGCCTGCGAGAACGAGATCGCCGACAGGCGCACGAGCTGGTCCAGCCCGTCATATCGAAGCACCACGGATGTCGGACTGGTCTCGGCGGCGTGGGCTATTCCGCGCTTGAGCCGGGTCGAACCGCGCACCTCGAACATGTCGCGGAAATCTGCTGCGAAATGCAAGGAAACCCGAATGGCCGACGATTCCTGGCTGTAGTTGGAAAGGGTGATGCGCTCGAACAGCCGGTCCTGCCAAAGCAGCCTGACGCGTTCTATGTGGATCGCGCCCTGCGGAATGTCGCGACCACCGACACTCTGGATCGGCAGATTGGTCAGGTTCGAGGTGAAAAGCACATTGTCCTGGCTGAGCGAGGCGCCGAGCAACGACATTTGCCGGCCACCGACCGTCAGCCGGAATTCCGAAAGCACACGCGTGTCGTCTCGGAAAAAGCCATCGCCGGCGCCGCGGATGTCGCCATAGGCGTCGGCCACCGCGAAGCAGTCGGCTTGCTTGAGGGCGAACAGCCGGTGCGGCTCCCGGGGCGCAACCTCGTCGAGGGAGGCAAGGGCTACGGCGGGATCAAGCTTACGCTCGTCGAGTTGATTCATACGTCACAAGCTCTGTCGTTTCGTTCCAACGTCCACAATGACGCCGATCAGGACGCTCTCGCTTCACCGGGAGTACCGATCAGGCGCGCATAGGCAGCCACATAGTCGTGGGCCATTCTCGTGGCAGAAAAACGGTTTTCGAACACGGCTCTCACCTGTCGCCTGTCGAGGCGCAGCAATTCCGGTATCGAGGTGACTGCGGCATCGACCGTATCGACAAGGAAACCGGTCACGCCGTGGTCGATGATCTCCGGCAGGGCACCGCATTTCCAGGCGATTACCGGCGTGCCACAGGCCATAGCCTCTATCGCGGCAAGACCGAACGGCTCCGGCCAATCGATCGGAAACAGCAGGCCGGCCGCCTTGCCGAGGAATTCCGCTTTTCTGTCCTCTTCGATCTCGCCGATATAGTCGACACGGTCGCCGTCGATCAGCGGCTCGACCGTGTCGTGGAAAAAAGGGCGGTCGTCGTCGCCGATCTTTGCTGCAAGCTTCAGTTTCAGCCCGGAGCGCAAGGCGATCTCAATGGCACGCTCCGGGCGCTTGTCGCGCGACAGCCGGCCGAGAAAGGCCAGATACGGCTCGTCCGCATTCGTCTCGAAAGTCGGCTCGTACATATTGATCGGCAGCCCGTGATGGATGGTCGCCAGCCAATTGGCCCTGGGTAGCCCGGTTCTCTGGCTGCGGGAAATGGAGATCATCGGAAAGCGCGGAAAATGTTCGTAGGCCGGGGCTAGGTCGACATAGTCGAGCCTGCCATGCGGTGTCGTCACCGTCCGGTCGGGCATGTGTTCGAAGAAAGGAAAATGCAGGAAGTGGCTGAGATGGAAATGGATGATGTCGAACTGTTGCGCACGGCTCCTCACCTCGGCGAGCATCGAGAGATGCGCCGCGGTTTCGGATTTGTGCGGGCGCGGATCGAGACGGAGCGCGCGCTCGCGACACGCCACCAATTTCGCCGACGTCTTGGTATCGCCGCTGGCGAACAGGGTCACGTCATGGCCAAGCTCGACCAATCCTTCGGTCAGATAGGAGACGATGCGCTCCGTCCCTCCATAGAACCGGGGTGGCACGGATTCATGGAGCGGCGCCACATGGGCTATTCTCATGTTTTGGCATTTCCCTCAAAAAGACTGCTCGTGGCATCGAAATGCATCAGCCGCGCTAACGTTCCCGTACAATGGCAAGATGTCACCCAATTGGGGCAAGATGTCACCCAATTGGAGCTGCCGGGCGCGTCCACCGCTGCTCGTCTCGTGCAGCCAACATTTTTCAGGCCAAGCCCTCTTTTGCCGGGAACCAAAGTCGGGTTCGCGAGTTTAGTGGGGTTCGATCGCACGCATCCGGTCGACGGGGAGGAAATGATGGACCGCTTGCAATTCTTTTCGCCCGTGCGGGTTTTGCGCGGACAGGGACAGCCTGTGGAGGAGATCGACAGCGTTGCCGAAGCAATGGCATTCTTGCGAAAATGGCCGGCGGGGCGGCGCGGGCCGGTTTACCAGTGCGCCGTGAATTGCTGCGCTGCGGCCATGGCCGGCCGGATGTCGGCCGAGGAAGCGAGAAAGGCTTTTGCCGGCTTCGCCCGGATCACCCGCCTGCTCGAGGGCGATCGGCCGTTGCCGATGAGCGGCGAGGATCGGCATCGCGATCACGCCTTGAGGCGATAGCGCCGACTGCCGCAGATGGTCCGAGCAAGGGTGGCATTCAGCCGGAGCGCCCGATCGGCGACCGACGAGCAGCGCCGGCAAGGTGTCGTAGAGCGCTGCCCAGTAGGGGGCGTAAAACTCACGCCGGTATTCCGGCACTATCCAGTAGACTGCGGCAATGGTCGTGAGCGTAACGATGAAGCCGATGAGCTTGCGCACGACACGCTCGACTTCAAGCGCTCGCATCGGCTTCGCCTGCAATCCCGTTGAACGCCTTCGAAACGTCTGGAAATAAGCCGTGTCGACCGCGATCATTGCTGCAGTAGTAGCTGCAATGACAGTCATGGCCTGCAAATGCACAGGCCAGCTTCTGTCGGCGAGCATCGCGACGGTGAGCGCAAGACCAAGCAATCCTGCAAGGCCGGTGAGGGGCGCGGTCGCCGATTTCGGTCGGAGCGTCATACTACTACTCCCGTTGTCGTGAGGATCGATCGTCGTTGCCGGCCGCGTGGTCGCCGCCACGGTTCAACTCGAGTGGCGCCGCCACCGGAGCCGCTTGAGCAGCCGCTACACTCCGCCGCTGCCGTTAGACCCGCCGCTGCTTGTTCCGTCGTTGCCGCCACTGGATCCGCTGCTGCCGCTCGAACCGCTGCTGCCGCTCGAACTGGTGGTGCCGCTTGAGCTGCTGGCGCCGCTCGATCCGCTGCTGCTGCTTGAGCCGCCGATGGGCCCCTTGTTGACATTGTGCGGGGAGGGATGGTTGTTAGCGCCCTCGCTTACATTTTCGCAGGTGCATTTGCGCTGATATTTGGCGCCGAAGGCACTGCCTTCATTGCTCGCCTTCTGGCAGACCAACCCATGGCAAATCAAAGTCGCTTCGGTTGTCTCGGGGGTAAGCCCGGTGATGACTATTGCGGTTGTCGTGGCCGCCATGGCCATGATCGAGAACCGGAGTAAATTCCGAAAATTTTGCATAGATACCTCGCTTTCTGACGCCTCGCTTCTCGGGCCCGCGCCCAAGCTTCCTGATTGTCGAGTGGGTGTTTGCAACAAGGCCGCACACGGATCGCTTACGCCTCAGCGATTGGGGCTCAGGGGCGGCATAAAAAGTTGGACGAAGCGCAGACAATGGTGCCGCATTGCGGTATTTCGACCGGAAAAGGCCAAAGATGCACTTTTGGGGGAATGGATAATGTCGAAACGGCTTAGACTGGTGCTGGGAACGGCCGGCGCGATTGCCGTCGCCATTGTCTGGGGGATCATCGCCACGTTAATGGGTGTGCCATCGATTCTGATCACTGTAGGAGCGGTCGCGATCGGCGCGGGCATCTACACCTATGTCGATCGAAGCCGAAGCTGATCCGGTTATCAGGCTACGGGCATAGCGCAAAAATCCCACGGTCGCAGACTGTCTGTGGCAATGCTCAGTGTACGAAAATTACCAACGACAGCGTTCTGTGGAACGAGTGGCCTGCCGAAGCTATTGTGGTGGCGGTCCGAGACACCCCCGCCTCGGGTCATTGGCTCACCCAGCCGAGTGGTCCGCTGCTACCCAATGGCAGCGGACCTTCATCCGGAGGACAGACCTGGAAGACGGACATTGTGCCGAATCGAGGGAGAACGATGGTCGTTGACGAGATTGCCGCGCGGCGCCTGAAAATTCTGCTCGAGCAATACATGGAGACCAGGAAGAGGCGCCACGATGCGGTTTCCACCGCAGCGGCTGAGATCGCGATCAGGGCTGTCATGCCGAATTGCCCGGTCTCCGGAAAAGCCCTGGACGACATGATTGTGGTATGTGCGTTCGAACACGGGCTGGGGGTGCTGTTCGATCGACCTGACGCATGAAGGCCTAAACGCCATGAATCCCAACGCCTAAATCGCACGGTGCCGTCGTGCACAAATCCGACGCTGTTCCTGAGGCGCTCGCGACTAAAGCGCATCGCGTCGATCGGCCTCATGCGACGCGCTTTAAGTGCTTGTTTTTGTGCATGTCGTTGTCGCAAAACCGCTGCACACTTTTGCGCGACATGCATTAGAGAAACCGACCGACCGGAGCAGCCATGCCGAGATATTTTTTCCATTTCCGAAACAATGAGGGCCGCTTGACGGAAGATTTCGAGGGTCAGGAGTTGGACGGTTTGTCCGCGGCTCAGGATAACGCAATGGCTTCGGCCAAGGAAATCCTGGCCGAGGGCCTGCTCAGCGGCAGCCCGGTCCTGACAGGTCTTTCCTTCGAAGTCTGCGACGAGAACCGGAAGCTGCTTTTCCGATTTCCATTCTCGGAAGCTGCCGAAAAGGCCGGCACCCGGCCGTGATTGGCCAAAAGCCCCGCGATGCGGGCGAGCTTTGATCGAGCCTGGCTGAAAAACCGCATGTCGCGGCAAGACGGTCGTTGGTGCAAATCAGCACCATAGGCAAATTGGTAGCATAGCTGCCGGCACAAAGCAAGAACAAATATGGCTTGCCTTGCCGACGGGGCATTACTTATGTCCCTGCGTGTGCCGGCCCGGGCTATCGTGCGTTTCAGGAACTCGAGGGCAGGCACGGGTAGGGGGCGCCAAGCGACGTTGCCATTTCCAACCAATATGTCGATTTGTCGGGCCGGGTGTTCGTCAACTTACCGAAACGTCTTCGCAGGATGCTGTGATCAGGAGTTCCTTTCTCCCGCGGTTGCGTTTACAGGACGCTCAGGACAGTGTCGTTGCGCGCCAGCAACTGGACCGAGTTAGGCCGGGCGCACAGTCCCCCTCCGTCAAGGAAACCAGTCCGGCGCCGTTTTTGGAGAACAACGATTTGTGGTGGTCAAATAAGCAAAAGAGATTCAAGGGAACGTGGGACGACCGTCTGGACGGCCTATTCTCAGCAGAGGTCGACTACGCCGGGAAATCCATTCTCGATGTTGGCTGCAACATGGGTGTTGTCGCCTATGAGATATCCAAGCTAGGACCGAGTTCGATCCATGGGATCGACATTCTCAAGCCGCATATCGAGACGGCCAAGATGATCTTCCTGGGTTGTCCGGTCCAAAGCCGGTTCGATTGTCTCGATCTTGGCAGCCGGAAGCTGCAAAATGTTCTCCAACCGCAGTACGACATCGTCATGCTGCTGGCGGTCTACCATCACATGCAGTGGAGCCTCGGCGAGGACAAGGCGCGACGCGTGCTGTGCGATATCGCCGGGCGTGCTCAAACGATCGTTGCCCGCGTTCCTCCTGGCAAGGATAAGGAGATGATCGCGGTGCTTTCGGATGTGGGCTTTTCAATCAAAAGCAATCACACATCGCCTCTTGGAAGCCATCTCATGGTCCTCGCGAAACACTGACCAGGCATAGCGCGGCCGACGACGAATGGCGCAAAAGCCGCGTGGCTGGGGTCCGCTATGCTCGCATGCGAGGAACCGACGGTCATAAGCCGATGACGTGCAAGGATCCGGTTCGGCATTGACTGCGGTCGGGAACGAAGCCACAGACAGGTGATCGAAACCGTCTCGCGCTTCAAGATAACGCGAAGACCGGACGGGATCGCAACGGGCGGCGACGAGATGATTACAAAGAAACGAGTGTCAACGGCCCCAGCATATCCGCTGATCAAGCGTCTGATTGGCGAAAATCTGCCGCCGCACAAGATGCTGTATGTGACAGGTTTGCTGTGCTCGATCGCCGCTGCTGCGGCGACCGGCGCGGCGGCCTGGATCATGAAAGTCATGATCAACACCATCTATGTCGAGCGAGACGCTGCCGCTGTATCGGGTATCAGCGTCGTCATCATCGGCATTTTCCTGGTCAAGGGCATAGCTGCCTACTGCCAGACCATCACGACGGGAAAGATTCGCCGGGCTATCGTTTCGGACCTGCAAAACCGGCAATTTTCCCGAATGGTGTATTTCGACATCAGCCGTTTCGCGAACCAGCATCCGGCAAAATTCATCTCCAAAATCATGTTCAACGCGCGCGCCGGGGCGACCGTTATTCTCACCCTCACGAGCAGCGCCGTCTCTGATCTGCTGACCCTGATTGCCTTGGCCAGCGTCATGGTCAAGCAGGACCCGGTGATGTCGCTGATATCCGTGGCGGTTCTGCCGATGCTGTTCCTGTCAGTCGGCGCGATAACCAGGAAGCTCAAGGCGCTGGCGAGGGGCGAGACGGAATTGGCCGCACAAGTCCAGTCGATCGGCACGGAAGCCGTCGAAGGCATCCGCACCATCAAGTCCTTCCAGCTCGAGGACAAGGCCGTCGCCAGCTTTGCAAAGGCCGTCCGCAAGATGGAAAGACGTGGCATCCAGATCAATCGGACGTCAGCATTGATGAGCCCATTGATGGAGACCGGCGGCGGCGTGATCATCGGGCTTTTCGTTATGTACGCCAGCTGGCAGACCCTCGGCAACGGCAAGACGCCCGGCGAATTCATGGCCTTCATTACCGCGTTCCTGCTTGCCTATGAGCCTGCCAAGCGGTTGGCCCGGGTCAATGTCGACATCCAGAAGCAAATGGTCGCCGTCGAGCAGATGTATGATTTGATCGACACGCCCGAGCAGCGGCGACTCGCGATCGCGGGCGAGCGTCTGACCGACGTCGATGGTGGTATCCGCTTTGAAGATGTGGCCTTTTCCTATGACGGCAACAGCCCCGCGCTCGAGGGTGTTTCCTTCGACGTGCGACCTCGTGAGAAGCTGGCGATCGTCGGCCGCTCCGGCGCCGGCAAGACTACCATCGTCAATCTGATCCTGCGTCTGATGGAGCCGGACAAGGGCAGGATCCTGATCGACGGAAAGGACATTTCGAAGATCAGCCTGGCCGACGTCCGCGATAACATCGCACTTGTGTCACAGGACGTCTTCCTGTTTGAAGGCTCGATCCGCGACAACATTCGCGACGGCCGCCCGAATGCCACGGATCAGGAAATCGAGTCTGCTGCGAACCTCGCCCGGGTCACCAGCTTTGCTTCGGCGCTCGAAAACGGGCTCGACACGCTTGTCGGGCCAAGCGGCACCAACCTGTCCGGCGGCCAGAAACAACGCGTTGCCATCGCGCGCGCCCTGCTCAAGAATGCTGCGGTAATCGTCTATGACGAAGCGACATCCGCGCTTGACGGTGAAAACGAACGGGCGGTTATGGAGGCAGCCTTCGACAACACATTTCAGCGCACGGTGATCTGCATTGCGCACAGGCTGTCTACAATCAAGGCGGCCGATCGTATTCTCGTGTTTGACGCCGGACAGCTCGTCGATGCTGGAACGCATGACCAGCTTGCCAAGCACAGCGAGATATATCGTTCGATATTCCACCTGGAGACGCCCGATCCGATGGTCGAAAGCGGCAAAAAGCTGCGGCAGAGCGTATTGCGCTGACGGCCGATGACCAGCTTTTATCACGGTTCCTATGTCCGGTATGTGATTGGTGGACTGGGCCTTCAGGTGCGCCGGTACAAAAAGGCGGTGCGCAGGTTGTTTTCCGGTCCCAAGCAGCCTCGTTCCATTCTTGAGCTGCAGGCCAAGGTTGAGGCCCTGATCGTGCGCAGGGACTGGAAAGGCCTTGAAGCAGGTACCAATGAGATGGCTGTCACGGCCGATCATAATCGCGACCCGGAGCTGATGCAGAAGGCGGGCCAGGCGTTCGAACGCCTTGGCAACTTTGCGCGGGCAGCTGAGCTTCGGCTTTCCGCTCGCCGGCTGCGGAAAGGGAAGAGCGCCAACGAGTGGACCGGCGAGAATCTCGGATCGGATACACTGCTGATCGATCTTGTGGAGGATGACCCGCGCAGCCTTGGCCGGGTTATCCGCCACGCGCGACTGGCCGGCGCTGCCGCTGCCTATGCCCAAAGCGCAACAATTCGGGTCGAGCCGCGCCTGGTATCAATTCTGCAGCGAACGTTCCCGAAGGCGACCGTGGTCCCGGCGCAGCGGGATGTGGTCGGCGACAAACACGCGACTTTCGAAGATCTCGCCTGGGTGTTCGGACGCGACGCCGAAAAGCTTGCTGCCGACTTCGTACCGCTGCGGGCAGATCCTGAACTCGTCGAGGCATTCCGCAAGCGCTATCGCTCGATGACGGATCTGCCGCTGGTCGGTCTCTCCTGGGGCAGCAAGTCCCACACCAAGGACGTGCCTGATTTTCCTGAATGGGCACGGTTCATCGCCCAGACACAAGCGACATTCGTTTCGCTCCAGTACGGACAGATCAAGCCGGCGTTGCGGCGCCTTCGCAACGGCAACGACGCGCGTCTGATCTTTGACGACAGCGTCGACCAAATGGTCGACATGGACCGTTTCGCCGCACAGGTCGCCGCACTCGATGCTGTCGTGACGATCAGCAATACGGCGGCCCATCTTGCCGGAGCCATTGGCGTGCCGACTGTTTTCCTCATCGACGATAATTTTCAGACGGCATGGCCGGTGACCGGCGACCGGACACCCTGGTATCCGAAGGGCATTGTCATTCGCAAGGAGGGACGCCCTTGGTCGCTGGTGCTCGACGAGGCCGGCCGGCGGCTCTCGTCGATCCTGACGACGCTTTCCGACGCTCCCCGAGGACGATAGAACATCGCCGTGCAGAACAGACGAACCATCCTTCAGAAGGCAAAAACCGCCGATCTGCGCCCGCAAGGCGCCGTCGGCAAGCGGCTGCAGAAGGTTCTCGAGCGGGCAAAGGAACTTCTTAGACGTCCTTCGCGCCACGCCGACGAAAGTGCCGAAAGGCATATGAGGCTGATGGAGGAAAGCGTGCAGCGTGGTGACTGGCAAACTGCTCGCGACCATGCACTGGCGCTTGGCGCGCTTGGTGAGCAGCTTGGCGATCTCGGCCTGATCAAGAAAGCGGGGCGCGGACTGAGGCGTCTCGACGGAGGAAATCGCATCTGGCAGTTGATGGCGGCGAGCAAGCAGCTGCGCGGCAGGCCCGATTGGGATGGCAGTGATCTTGCGGGTCGCACGCTTCTCGTCGATCGTCGCGAAGGCGACCTGGCGATCTTTTTCCAGTTCGCATCTTTGCTTGGTCCAGCAGCTGCGGCTGCCGGTCGATGCATCGTCTTCGTCGAGCCGCGACTGGCACCGCTTTATCGCAGAACATATCCTGCGCTCGATGTCAGGATTGAAGGGGAAGAGGACATGGCGGCGGTGGACGCTGATGTCGTTGCCGGTTTCGAGACACTCGCAAAGCATTTCTGGCCGGACGACCCGGCGGCACGCGCGCCCTTCGTTCCGCTGGAGCCGGACCGCCGACTGGTTGCCGAGCTGCGCGGCACCTATCTCGATGGCGGCCCAGGTCCCCTGATCGGATTTGCCTGGGGAAGCCTCAACAAGAGCAAGGATCTGCCGGCCCTGGACGATTGGCGGACGCTGTTCAGCAGCCTGCCGGGGCGCCTCGTCAGCTTGCAATATGGCGATGTCGGGCCAGCCCTCTCCGAGTTCGAGCGCCACGCGCCGGGGCGCATCATCCATGACGCTTCCGTCGACCAGTTGACGGACATGGACCGCTTTGCCGCTCAAATTGCGGCGCTCGACGCGGTGGTGACGATCAGCAATACCGGCGCCAACCTGGCCGGAGCGCTCGGCGTGCCGACGATTGTCATGCTCGACGACGGGTTTCGACTGTCCTGGCCTGCCTTCGGCGAGACCGTCGCCGCATATCCGAGCGTTCGACTGGCCCGAAAAGGCGGCCGAGCCTGGGCGTCGGCAGTGCAGGAAGCAGGCGGACGGGTCATGCAAATCATCAGCGGAGCTGGCGATGGAAGGTAGCCTACTTCTCGGCCGGTTGCGCCGCGCTGTCGCGCTTGCAGGCTACAAATACAAGGTCTGGTTCCGACGTCACCGCCGGCAGCTCTTCCTTCGCTGGCGCGACGGCGACATTGCCGATCAGATGGCGGATTATCGGCGAAGCGTCGAGTCCCGCGATTGGCCGGCGGCCCTGCCGAAAGCCCTGGCTCTTGGATCCATTGCGAAGTCGAGGGGCGAGGTCCACCTGATCGACGAGCTCAGCAAGGCGCTGATGCGGATGGGCGCTTATGGCGCAGCCGCCGAACTCAGGATCGCCCGACGCCACATCGTCAACGGCCGCGTCGATGGCGAGTGGCTGGGCCAGGATATTTCTGGCCAGACACTGCTGATTGATCTGATGGAAACCGAAAAGCAGGGTCTGGCCACCGCGATCCATCATGCGAGTTCCGTCGGCTGTGCCCTGGAGCGCGCCGCCCGCTCGATCGTGCTGGTCGAGCGCCGCCTGGTACCGCTCTTTCAGCGCACTTTTCCGACCGCCGATGTGCGGCCGGTCGGCGCTGGCGGCAAGGCCGCCTATGCCGAGGCGCAGGCCTTCGCCGGCGTCCAGCATCTGACTGCCGTTTTCGAAACCGACGAGGCGACGATCCGCGAGCATTTCGTGCCCCTTAAGCCGGATCCGGCCCGGGTCGCTGAACTTCGCGCCCGCTACCGGAAGGAAGGACGGCCGTTGGTCGGTATCGCATGGGGCAGCTCCAATCCCGGCAAAGACCTGCCGCCGCTTGCCGCCTGGCGAAACCTGATCGGCCGACCGGACCTCCGGTTCGTCTCGCTGCAGTACGGCCAGATCGAGACCGATCTGAAGATCCTGACCGACGGTGAGCCGGAGCGAATTCTTCATGACAGATCGGTCGATCAGCTCGTCGACATGGATCTTTTCGCCGCGCAGGTTGCCGCGATGGACGCCGTGGTGACCATCAGCAATACCGGAGCGCATCTGGCCGGCGCGCTCGGCATCCCCTCGGTTTTCATTCTGGGCGACGGCTTCAAACGCTCCTGGCCGGTCGAGGGCGACCGCACGCCCTACTATCCATCGGCCGTGCTGGTCTCGAAACGGGAACGCCCCTGGTCCGTGGTGATGGGCGAGGCCGAGTCCATTCTGGCGCCATGGCTCACAAAAGTGAGTGGCTAATGCATGTCGTCCAAAAGCGCGTCACTGAATACGCTTCGACGCGATGCGCATTAAGGAGTTCGGCCGACGGACCGCGGAATGGAGCGCCCGTGTCGAACAGTCGTCGCAACAGGCCAAAAAACATAAGGCATTCCGAACCGGGATATAGTAAAGGCCAATTCGCCCCGCAGAGGATCGCAATTCTTGCCGGCATTTCTGCCTTGTGTTCGAATTAGCCGTAGGCTTAGGCGCCCAGTAATGGGGTTGGTCTGGCCGGCAGCGGTTCGGGCGCCAGCTCTGATAATCTAAAGGAGGTCTCTCCATGTCCTTTCTAAACATGTCCTTTCTAAAATTTTTCCAGGCCAAAGAGCCGCCTCTTCCTCTTATCGTATCCTTTCCAAAATCGGGGCGCACGTGGCTGCGTGTCATGCTGGACGATCTCGGAGTTGAAGTTCAATACATTCACGACGGAACCGACCACAAGTTACTTCGACCGATATCGGGCCTCAAGGAGAATAAATCTCGATACAAGAAGAGAAGAACAATAATGCTTGTTCGCGATCCAAGAGATACGGTGGTCTCAGGGTACTTTCAGGTTCAGAAGCGCCACATGCTTCCAGCGGGATCGTTCAGCGATTTTATCAGAAGCGACAATCATGGGATTGAAAAGATCATCAGATTTAATCTGCATTGGTTCGCGGCCATGCCCCGGATGCGCGAAATCCGGTATCTTCAATATGAAGATATGCATCGGGATACGGCTGGTGTCCTTCGCGCGATCCTTGGATTCCTGAACCAGCAGGCTGACGATCGGACGCTTGTCGAGGTGGCGAACAACCGAACGTTCGACAAGATGAAAGTGAGTGAATCGACCGGTGATCTGTCCGATCGATACGGCAAGATATTACAGCCGCGCGATGCGAATGATCCCGAAAGCTTCAAGGTGCGCAAGGGCAAGATAGGCGGTTACGGGGAATATCTTTCCGAGGACGACGTGGCCTATTGTGACGAGCAGTTGGCTAAGTTCGAATATTGGGAGAAGCTGGACAAGGTTTTTAGCACGAACGGCTTGTGCTACGCTCGCGTCGATAACCGCGCCCGGGTCGCCTTGGGTTAGGGAGCATTGCCGACATGGTGATGCGGACCGGATTCATTTGCGGCTGCGGCCATAGCGGGACGACGTTGATTGCGACGATCCTTGCGTCGCATCCCGACGTCTACCTGCCGCTCCAGGAAACCAACATTTTCTTCAAGTGGACGCCACTGGCCATGTTCCGCTTCTGGAAACTGAAGCGGGCGGCGCTCGATGCTGGAAAGAACGTGCTGCTTGAAAAGACACCGCGGCATATCCGCCGTGTCGCCCGCATTCGCCGGCTCGTGCCCGGCGCGCGTTTCGTCATGCCGGTGCGAGATGGGCGCGACGTCGTTGCGTCCCTGATCAAACGACTTGGCGACCCAACGGAGGCTCTCGACCGCTGGATCAACGACAATGCGCTGGTTCTTGCGGAACGGGGAAAGCCGGATGTGCTGATCTATCGCTATGAGGACCTGGTCGAGAATCCGGCCAAAGTCGTCGAGCAGATATGCGGCTTTCTCGATGTAACCTTCAGCCCGGATCTCCTCGACTATCACAAGAACCCGCAGCAGTGGTTCAAGCCGACCGACGCCAGCGGCGAGACGCCGCATGCGGTGCTCCGGAACCAACAGGTCAATCAGCCGATCTATGACGGGAGCGGAAGATGGCGCTCCGAACTTGGAAACGCCGAGCTACAGGACCTGGTCCAAGGACGAGGTGCCCAGCTTATGAAAGCATTCGGTTATGCATGATGTCGGTTCGGCATCTGCTTGAAATGCCGTCTACCAATCAATTTTGTCGATCAAACCCGTTTTGAACAGGCTGTGAGCTCCTTCGTACAGCATTGACTGTTCGCTCATCGCGCTGAGAGCGGCTTTACCGCTCGATACCTCATGATACTGGCGATATTTGGAAGCGCCGTTCCAATACTGACCTTCCGCCACCGCGACCTGCGCCTTGTCGTTGAAATCGGCGAAGAACTTGAAATGAAGCAGGCCAGCCAATCCCTTTATATAGTTTCGCCAGTAGGGCAGCGGTGAGTGAATCGACGTAAAAATCGTCTGGCGATCAACATATATCAGAGGAAACTTGGTCAACTTGTGCTGCCTGGCGAAAAGCCGGGTTCTCGGGCCGCCTGTGATCTTGAGATGCCGGGGGCTCCTCGTCACCTCATAGCCGCTGCCGTCGAAATGGTCCGCAACTTGCCATGGCGGCACGATGGGATCGAAGGGTACGTCCCAGATGTTTCCGCTCGGATACATGTCGATCATCGGCGCCAGCAGGCGTGTCATTCCGCGCCGCTTGAGCCAGTCGGCCATCGCACCGAGCGGATGCTGATCCATACCGTCATAGACAAGATATTCGTCCGCATCCACGGTCAGATACCAGCGAGGCTGACCATAGATCTGCACAATCCGCTGACGCCAAAGGTTTCCCAGGTCCGACTGCGAATAGGTGATCGGCGAGCTGAATAGATCGACATCTGGCTGCTCGGCCAGAAGCTCAGCTGTTCCGTCTGTCGAGCGGTCATCGAGGACGGCGAATCTGGTGACGCCGAGTTCGCGATAGTGCTTCAGGAACGGGCGTAGCCTGTCCGCCTCGTTGCGGATGACGAGGATCAAAGGCAGGTCATTCGCTTTAAGGGGCGTTATCGGCCGCAGCGATGACACTTCTGCCCGTCTTCCGAAGGTGTGTCTCAGCCGATATATGGCGGTGTCGGTAATCGTCCGGCGGACAATGGCGGGCCAGGTTGCTTTGCTCAAGCCATCGATTCCCCTCATGGCGGTCACCGCCCGGCTGGAGCTGGCGCTGATCCGCTGTTTGCAGTTAATTTCTACATGCAGCACCGTTAGGCAAATCGCAAGCAGTTGCGGACAATGGACACAGGCCTGTTCTGAGTTCCGGCGGGTGAGCTTTCCAAGTGTTGCCGATGCGAGCTGGCCTCTATAGACATCGTCAGATGGCAACAAGGCCGGAGCCCAGACCCCATGTACGCCGGCATTCGTGGCACCGAAATTCAATTCGACAGGCCGCTCCTGTTCGTGCGCCAGCGTTATGCGCCTTTCGGTGGCGGCGAGATCATGTTGGAAAACATCATGGCCGCATTCGCCGCGCGTCAGCGGCGGGTGGCCGTGCTGTCCGGCGACTGGCCGCGTTATGAAGGCATCGAGTTCATCCATTGTGCCGGCCGCCGGTTTCCGCGTTCGCTGCGGGCGACGTCCTTTGCTCAAGCTGCCTGCCGCAAGATCGCCGAGATGCCGCCGGCGCTGGTGCAGAGCAACGATCGCCTCCCGTGCTGCGATGTCTTCCGGGCCGGGGAGGGCGTTCATGCCGCCTATCTTGCCGAGCGGCGGCGTTTCGAGACGCGGCTTGGCAGGGCGGCAATGGCGCTGAGCCCCTTTCACCGCCAGACGCTGCGCCTTGAACGTGCAACCTACGCCAGCCCGAGGCTCAAAGCTGTCATTGCCATTTCGAAGATGGTGGCAGAGGACATTGTCCGTCACTACGATTATCCGGCGGAAAATGTGCACCATATTCCCAACGGGGTGGATCTCGACCGCTTCAACCCGCAGCTGCGCCAGCAGCATCGGGCGACAATCCGCGCGCGGCTCGACGTCGACGAAAACAGGCCGGTCGTCCTGTTTGTCGGCTCGGGCTTTGCGCGAAAAGGACTTCTTGCACTGATGAAGGCGGTCGCTAGGCTCGATGGCGAGCCTGAATTGTGGGTCATCGGCCATGATTCGCGCGCCAACGCCTTCAGGCAGGCCGGTGACAGGCTCGGTCTCGGCGCACGGCTCAAGATGCTGGGGCCGCAGAAAGACATGCTGCCGTGGTACGGCGCGGCCGATATTGCCGTGCTGCCTTCCATCTATGATCCTTTCGGCACAGTGGTCATCGAAGCGATGGCCAGCGGCTTGCCCGCCGTGGTAAGCACCGGCTGTGGAGCGCGCGAGCTTGTCGAGCGGTTCGAGCCGACGCTCGTTTGCGATGCGGCCAGCGAAAGCGACCTCGCTGCAGCGCTCGCGCACGCGCTGCAGTTGTCGTCACGACCTGAGACCGCAGCCCGGGTGAGAGCGGCGGCCGAACACTATGATTTCAATGTCATGATCAAGCGAATGATGGCGCTGTATGAAGGCCTTGATCTGAAATGATTTTCGACTTTGTTGAATTAGGTTAGTACCCTCAGTGTGCTAACGGGCCGGGAGCCGATGCTGCAGATGCATTCGAATGACAGTGGCAGCTTTGATGCCGGAGCATTCTGACCGTGCCGGCGCTCTCGGTCATTATCATCACCCGCAACGAGGAGGCATCCATCGCGCAATGCCTTCGGTCGGTCCATTTTGCCGATGAGATCGTCGTTCTCGACAACAACAGCAGCGACAGAACCAGGGAGATTGCCGGTGCTCTGGGAGCAAAGGTTCTGATGACCGTTGATTGGCCCGGTTTTGGTGCGCAAAAAAACCGTGCGCTGGCCGCGGCAACGGGGGATTGGATCCTCTCGCTGGATGCCGATGAGTGGGTGGAGGCGCCGCTCGGCGCGGAAATAAGGGCCGCAATCGCCGACCCAAAAGCCAATGACGGCTTCGAAATACCGAGAAGATCGCGCTTTTGCGGGCACATTGTCCGCCATAGCGGCTGGTCGCCCGATCTGGTGCTCAGGCTCTTCCGTCGCCGCTCCGGGCGGTTCAGCGACGACACCGTGCACGAGAAGGTATTGGTGAACGGGAAGGTCAGCCGATTGTCCCGGCCGATCGAGCACGATTCCATTACCGACTTGGCAGATGCCCACGACAAGATCGGCCGGTACGCAGAAGCGTCCGCCGCGCAACTGCTTGCCGAGGGCAAAAAAAGCTCGATAGGCAAGGCGGTTTTGCGCTCGGTCTGGGCCTATGTGCGCAGCTATATTTTCCGGCTGGGATTTCTGGACGGTTCCATTGGTGCGATGGTGGCCGCGTATTCGGCCAGCTACACCTATCAGAAATGGGCCCGTGTCGCATTGGGAATGCGAGGCCCAGTCCACCCAAAAAAGCAACGCTGAGGCCAGGACAAATCTGTGAGAAACCGGCTTGGTTGACCGCAATTGTTGCCGAGCCATCGCCAACTAGTTAGTGTACGACCGTAAAAATCGAAAGCCAGGGTAGTGAATATGACTGATGCGTTTAGGGTATTTATCGGATGGGACAGCCGTGAGCCGATCGCGTACGACGTCGCGCGACACTCCCTGCTCAAACATGCATCGGCGCCTGTCTCCGTCATTCCGATCAAACAGGACGAGATGCGTGCCCGCGGGCTATATTGGCGGGAAAAAGATCCGCTCGCCTCAACGGAGTTCACCTACACGCGCTTCCTCACGCCCTTTCTCGCCGACTACACGGGTTGGGCCCTGTTTTGCGATTGCGATTTCCTGTGGCTTGGTGACGTCGCAGGCCTGCTGAAATATACGGACTCGGACAAGGCGGTCTATTGCGTCCAGCATGACTATACGCCGAAGGCCACAACCAAGATGGATGGTGTGGTCCAGACGTCCTATCCTCGGAAAAACTGGTCGTCGCTGATGCTGTTCAATTGCGCGCATCCTTCGGTCAGATCGCTCACGCCAGAGGTCGTGAATCAGGAAAGTGGCGCCTATCTTCACCGAATGCAGTGGGTTGCCGACAAAGATTTGGGCTCATTGCCGGTAGAGTGGAATTGGCTCGAAGGCTGGAACGAAAAGCCTGCGGTCGGCACACCTAAGGCGGTCCACTATACCAGCGGCGGCCCGTGGTTTGCCGAATGGCAGAATGTCGACTACGCCGATTTGTGGATAGCAGAACGCGACGAGTTCCTGGCTTCCGAACAAGCGGAATCTTCTCAGAGCGCCGTTCGCTAAGAACATCGTGTTTGGCAGGTGACCTGGGCGCTTCCGAAAGTGGCATTGATTTTCGTGTCGCCAAGGGCGCAGCAACCAGCCGTCAGGCGCTGGGCGTCGACAACAATGCGTGTTGCCGCCTGGGGGCGGGACCGGGGCAGATTGCGCCTACGAATCTGGCGGCTCCGGCCGGGTAAACATGCCGCGCTGAGATAAGGATCAGCTCGCGGCAACATGATCGGTTTGGGGTCCGTCAGCTCTTTCATCGGCCTAGCCGGCACGCGAAAGTCGACCATGCCGTCACTGCGAAGACGCCTCGATCGTTTCCTGGAGAACCGCGGGCCTAAAATACCGCGGCTGCAGCTGAACCATGTCGAGCGCCTGGCGCTGGTCCGTCGCCACGGTGATTTTTCCCTTGCCTATTCGACCGCCGTGCAGAAGGGGCTTCACTACTTCGGCGATGCCCAGGGCTACATCGCTTACGGCAGCAAAACGCGACATCATTTCGCGCTCGGTGATCCAGTGGCTGCCCCGGCCGATCGGCGCGACTATATCAGACGTTTCATCGAGGTTGCCGGCAGCCCGTGGTTCGTGCAGATCGGCGACCAGACGGCGCGCGTGCTTGCCGGGCTTGGCTATCAGGTCAACCGCCTCGGCGTCGACACCAGGCTTGTCCTGCCCAGACACGACTTTTCCGGAAAGCGCAATGAGACAGTGCGCTATTCCGAACGCTGGCTCTTGAAGAAGGGTTTTTCCTTCGCAGAGGACAACGGGACTGTCTTCCTCGACGAGATTGCCAGGCTCTCCCAGAATTGGCGGGCCGACCGCATCGTCAAGCGCTGGGAGATGAGATTTCTCAACAGGCCCTTTGCCGATCACCTTGGCGTCGATATGCGCCGTTTCGTCCTGCACGGTCCGGATGGGGAGCTCGTGGCCTTGCTGGATTTCGATCCGCTGTTCAGCGACGGCAAGGTCATCGGCTACACCACCTCGTTCAAGCGCAAGCATATCGATGGCTCGGCGCATGCCGAGATCGGCCTGACCAAATTCGCGGTCGACCGCTTTCGCGATGAAGGTGTTTCCGTCGTCACCCTAGGCCTGTCGCCGCTTGTCGAAATCGGACCTAGCGGGTTTGCCGAAAGCGATTTCTGGCGGCACGCCTTCCAGCGTGCCTATGACTCCCCCTGGGTCAATCGCACCCGCTTCAATCTGCAGGGGCAGGCGGCCTTCAAGCGCCGGTTCCATGGTGTCGAAGAGCCGACCTATCTTGCCTTTCGCAAGGGGACCTTTTTCGAAGCGCTTTCTCTGCTCCGGCTGATCAGGGCCGTCTAGTGCCTAGTGACTGAGCGCTCGTCGTCTCCTAGTATGGTCGACCTCACACCGGTCAGGCTTGGTTGTTTAGGTGGGAAAGAAATGCCGCGGCGGGAAGCAAAAGACCGGCTGCGAACCGCCGGCCCATTCTGCGGCGTCCCCCAGTCCCGCCGGGGCACTTTTGGCAGCCTGAGAACGGCTCCGCGTCAGCGCCAAGGGGTCGGATTCACGGTTGCTGCAGCGTACCGCCAGGAATAACGAGGGTACCCTGGCCTGGCCTTGAGTATCTGAAGCCTATGAAGAACAAAGCAACGATGATCAAACAAATGACGATGACCGCGACGACGCTGCCAGGATGGTGTCCGGTATCTGGCGGTTGGACCATTGCCTTCCCGTATGGCTATCGCCGCTGACCTTCTTCATCTTCCAACCGAGCATGACGACTGTCAATGGATACAGGAGTTGCGCCCGCCATCCAATCAGCCGACTGCAGCGTCGATCACGTTGCGCGCTTGCTGACCGAAGCTGATGATGGACCTAACCACAGCTTGTTCCCAAGCACGCTTCCATCGCTGCGAAGCGTTGAAGGGCGGCGATCCACCGCGGCTTAGTCAGGCCGGAAACAGGAATGCAGCAGCGGGATCGAAAAAGACCTGCCGGCTGCAGGGCCACACATCCTGCGATTGCATGGCGGCGGAGGTCGGCCTGATGTCAACCTCCTGTCCAGCGGCGATGCGCGCGACGATCCGCCGGCGCTCGCCGTAAAATGCGATGTCGACGATCTCGACATTCAGTTCCGCGCTCGCCGGGCTCCGCTCCATGCTAAAGGCTTCGGGCCGGATCATCAGCCTGGTCTTCTGGCCTTTGCCGAACGTGCCGTTGGCCCTGACTCCGGATATGACCGAACCGTCTGTCATGCGGATCGTTGTCGTGCCGTTGGTGGTGCCGAGATGTTCGGCGGCGAGGAAATTCGAATTGCCGATGAAGCCGGCGACGAAATCGGTCGCTGGCCTGAGATAGAGATCCTCGCCGGTGCCGGTCTGCTCGATGCGGCCATCCTTGAACAGGGCGATTCGGTCCGACAGATGCAGCGCCTCTTCCTGATCGTGGGTGACGTAGAGAATGGTGACGCCGGTCTGGCGATGGATGCGGCGGATTTCGCCCTGGATTTCCTCGCGCAGCTTCTTGTCGAGCGCCGACAATGGCTCGTCCATCAAAAGGATCGGAGGATCGTAGGCCAGCGCCCGGGCCAGCGCGACGCGCTGCTGCTGGCCGCCCGACAGCGCATCGGGTAAGCGTCCGGCAAAGCTTTCGAGCCGCACCAGGGCCAGCATGTCGGCGACCTTTTTCTTCACCTCGGCGTCCGGCCGGCGGCGAACCCGCAGCGGAAAAGCGACGTTTTCGGCCACCGTCAGATGCGGAAACAGCGTGTAGCGCTGGAAGACCATGCCGATGTTGCGCTTGTGCGAAGGCACTGCAAGCAGTGATTTTCCTTCCAGCAAGACATCGCCGGAAGTCGGGTCCTGAAAGCCGGCGATCGCGTAGAGCGTCGTCGATTTTCCCGAACCGGAGGGCCCGAGGAAGGTCAGGAACTCGCCCCTGGGAATGTCCAGCGTGACGTCGTGCACGGCGACGATCGCCCCGAACGCCTTGCGCAGATTGCGGATGGAGAGGAAAGGGTGGGTCATGTCCGGAACTTTCGCTGCAGCAGCGCCGTCATCACCATCAGGGCAAGCGTCAGCCCGACCAGCAGGCTGGAGGCAGCGGCGATCACCGGACTGAGGTCCGACCGCAGACTGCCCCAGATCTTGACGGGCAAGGTTTGCAAGCTGGGGCTGGCCATGAAGATCGCCACCACGACTTCGTCCCACGAGGCGAGGAACGAAAAAATCGCGGCGGAGAAGATGCCGATCCGGATCGACGGCAAGGTGATCCTGAGCCTGGCCTCGAGCGGGCTTGCCCCGCAGACGATTGCCGCGTCCTCGATCGACTTGTCGAACCCTTCGAGCGCGGTGGCGATCGGAATGATGGCGAAGGGCAGCGCCAGCACGGTGTGGGCGATGACGAAGCCGATGGTGGTGCCGCCGAGGCCAAGGCGAAGGAAGAAGGCGTAGATGGCGATGGCGAAGACAACGACGGGCAGAACCATCGGCGTCAGCAGCAGGCCGCGCAGGATCTCACGTCCGGCAAACCTTCCGCGAACCAGGGCAAAGGAGGCGAGCAGGCCGATCGCTACTGCCAGGATCGCCGTCATGGTGGCGATCCGAGCGCTGGTCAGCGCGGCGTCGAGCCAGGCCGGATCGGCAAAAAGCTCCTGGTACCATTTGAGCGTCCAGCCGGGCGGCGGAAAAGCCAGCCAGCGCGACGAGCCGAAGGAGAGCAGAACAATGAAGACCACCGGCAACAGAAGAAAGCCAGCGACCAGCGCGGTGAAGCCGAGCAGGGCAACCCGTAGCCAACCCATGCGGTCATAGTCGAGCAGCATCTCAGATGCCTCCGCTCGTGCGCCTGGCACCGACAAGGCGCAGCTGCAGTGCATAGAGAACCATGGTGACGACAAGCAGGATGAAGGCAGCGGCGCTGCCGAGCCCCCAGTTGAGCAGCGACTGGACCATCTGCGCGATCATTTCGGCAAGCATCATGTTCGACGTGCCGCCGAGCAGTGCCGGCGTTACGAAGTAGCCGAGCGACATGACGAAGACCATCAGGCCGCCGGCCGCGACGCCGGGCAGCGACAGCGGCACGAGGATACGGCGGAACGCCTGGAAAGGGCTTGCGCCGCACAGCGACGCCGCACGCAGCGTCATCGGATCGATCGCCCGTAACGTGCCGACCAGCGGCAGGATCATGAAGGGCAGCATGATATAGACCATGCCGATAGTGACGCCGGTGAGATTGTTGATGAGCGGCAGCGGGTGGTCGATGACGCCGATGGTCATCAGCGTCCGGTTGATGACGCCGGTACGCTGCAGGAGCACCATCCAAGCATAGGTGCGGGTGAGCAGGTTCGTCCACATCGACAGAATGATGATGCCGAAGATGATCGAGGCCAGTCCCGAAGGCATGATTGCCAGCATCCAGGCGACCGGAAAGGCGACAAGGACCGTGGCGACGGTGACCAACGCCGCGACCAGGAATGTGTTGAAGAACACCCGCGCATAGGTGCCGTCACCAAGCAGGGCAGCATAGTTCTGCAAGCCTGGCTCGGGCTCCGTGACACTGCGCAAAAGCAGCGCCAGCACGGGGATGACGAAGAACAGCATAATCAGAATCAGGGCCGGCAGCAGGCCATTGAGACCTGCCGGCACCCGCACCGTTCCAAAGTTCCGGCGTGTTTCGACCGACATGACAGCGACCCGGCTACGGGACGAGACGGCGCGAACCGTCTCGTCCATTGCGGTTCAAGGGCGGGCTTATTTCGCCTGCCAGGCATACCAGCGCGCGGCGATGGTGTCGCGATTGGCGGCCCAGTAGTTCATGTCGAGATTGATCTGCCCGCCGACATGAGCGTCCGGCAGCGATTTCACGGCATCGGCCGGCATCTCTGCCTTGGCCTTGGTATTGATCGGCGCATAACCGCTGGCTTCGGCAAATTTGGCCTGGCCGGCGGGGCTGCTCGCCGCGGCGAGGAATTTCATCGCCGTATCCTTGTTCTTGGCACCCTTCGGTACCACCAGAACGTCGGCTGCGGTCAGGTTCTGGTTCCAGGAGACGCCGACATCGGCGCCATCCTTGTCCAGTGCGAAGACGCGGCCGTTCCACAGCTGGCCGAACGTTGCTTCGCCGGATGCGATCAATTGCTGCGACTCCGCCCCGCCGCTCCACCAGACGATGTCCGACTTGATGGTGTCGAGTTTCTTGAAGGCGCGATCGAGATCCAGCGGATAGAGCTTGTCCGCCGGAACACCATCGGCCAGCAGCGCGATCTCGATGACACCGGGCGCCGACCATTTGTAGAAGGTCCGCTTGCCCGGGAACTTCGTCAGGTCGAACATGTCGGCCCAGCCGGCCGGTTCACCCGAAACGGCGCCCTTGTTCCAGGCGAGCACGAAGGAATAGTAGAAACTGCCGACGGCGTGATCGGTGGTGAAGCGCGGATCGAGGTCGGCCTTCGGCACGGTCTTGAAGTCGATCGGCTCGAGCAGACCGTCCTTGGCCGCCTTGATGGCGAAATCCATCTCGACGTCGACGACGTCCCAGTTGACACTGCCGCTGTCGATCATCGCCTTCAGCTTGCCGTAGTCGGTCGGGCCGTCCTGCATGACCTTGATGCCGGATGCAGCGGTGAACGGCTCGGCCCAGGATTTGGTCTGCGCTTCCTGGGTCGTCCCGCCCCAGCTGGTGAACACCATGTCCTCGGCCTTTGCGGCCGTCGTTGCCGGAACTGTCGTTGCAATAAATCCGGCAAGGAAGCCGGTGATGATCAGTTTCATTGTCGTTCTCCTCTGTTGTTTTCGTTGTTGTCTGTTCGCGATCGGTCGTTTTCGCCTTGATCGCGCATCTCCGGCCAGCGGCGGCTACCGCATGACAAAAGGATCGGGAATCGGGTCGTCGGAGGTGCGTATCCACACCGATTTCGAACGCGTGTAGTCGCGGATCGCATCGAGGCCGCCCTCGCGGCCGAGCCCGGATTGGCCGTAGCCGCCAAACGGAACCAGCGGCGAGACCGCCCGATAGGTGTTGATCCAGACCACGCCGGCATGGATGCCGCGCGCCATGCGGTGGGCTTTTGCCAGATTGGTGGTGAACACGCCGGACGCCAGGCCGAATTTCGTGTCGTTGGCGAGCGAAAGCGCTTCAGCTTCGCCGTCGAAGGCTAGCACACAGAGCACCGGGCCGAAGAGCTCTTCGCGCACGCAGGCAAGGGTCTGATCAGGCGCGTCGATAATCGTCGGCGCGTAATAGAAGCCGTCCGCCATGCCCGCGGGGCGAATGCCGCCGGTGACCAGTTGCCCGCCCGCGGCCAGGCTTTCAGCAATGATCTTCTCTATCCATTCGCGCTGGCGCGAGGTGGCGAGCGGTCCCATTTCGATCGCGGGATCCTGCGGATCGCCAATCCTGATCGCCTCGGCTTTGCGCTTGAGCCGGGCGAGGAATTCGTCCTTCACGGAGCGCTGGACCAGCAGCCGAGAGCCGGCGACGCAGCTCTGGCCGGTGGCAGCGAAGATGCCGGCAACGACCGCGTTGGCGGCGCTGTCCAGATCGGCATCGGCAAACACCACGACCGGGCTTTTGCCGCCGAGCTCGAGCGTCGTGAAAGCGAGGTTTTCCGCCGTATTCCTGACGATCTGCCGAGCGGTCGAGGGACCGCCGGTGAAGGCGACGCGGGCGACGAGCCGATGACTGGTCAGCCGGTGACCGCAATCGTGGCCGAAGCCGGTCAGGATGTTCACGGTCCCGGCGGGAAATCCCGCCTCATGGACGAGTTCGGCGAAGGCCAGCAACGGGGCAGGGCCGTCTTCCGATGCTTTCAGAACGATGGTGCAGCCGGCCGCCAGCGCCGGCCCGAGCTTGACGGCGGACAGGAAGAGCTGCGAGTTCCACGGCACAATGGCGGCTACGACGCCAATTGGCTCCGGCCGGATGGTCACTTCCATGTCGGCCTTGTCGATGGGGACAAACGAGCCCTCGTGCTTGTCGGCCAGCCCGCCATAATAGCGGTAATAGTCGCCGACATAGGCGATCTGGGCGCGGGTCTCGCGGATGATCTTGCCGGTATCGCGCGTCTCGAGTTCCGCCAGCCGGTCGGCATTGGCGACCACCAGATCGCCGAGCCGCACCAGAAGCTTGCCGCGTGCCGTTGCCGTCATTGCCGGCCACGTGCCGGAGCCAAGCGCCCGGTGAGCAGCTTCGACGGCGCGGTCGACGTCATCAGACGATGCAGCGGGCATCTTCGCCCATGGCGCGCCCGTCGAGGGATCGATGCTGTCGAAGGTCGCCGCCACTTCGACGAAGCTGCCGTCAATATAGTTCCTGAATTGAGTGGTGCTCATCGCAATCCAGCTTTCGGCTCGGAAAAGGCCGGCATCACCCTGTCGATGAAGAGCTGCAGCGATTTCTTCTTGCGCCGATGGGAAAGGCCGCTGTCGATCCAGATCGAATACTGATCGTAGCCGAGCGCTTCGTAGGCCTTCAGCCTGGCGATCACCTCGTCGGCTTCGCCAATGACCAGGTTCTGCTTGATCTTGTCAGGCGCATATTGCGGCATGGCCGCGATCTCGTCTTCGGTCAGCGCTTCCATTATGCCCTGGTGCACCGGCTTCTTGTTCTGGAACCAGGCGCCGAACTGGCAGTAGAACTGCGACAGATCCTGCGCGAGCCGGTCAGCCTCCGCGGCATCCTCGGCGACGAAAGTATGCATCAGCAGCATGATCTCCGGCCTTGGTACGTCGGGGTGGGCATTACACGCCGCGTTGAAACGCTCCATCAGGCTGGCCACTTCGCCATCGCCGGAGGCAAGCGGCGTCACCTGGACGTTGCATTTGCTGGAAACCGCAAAGTCGTGCGAGTTCGGATCGCGTGCGGCCACCCAGATCGGTGGATAAGGCTTTTGCAGCGGCTTGGGCGACGAGGTGGTTGAAGGAAACGACCAGAACTCGCCGGCGAGTTCGAAATCACCATCCCAAAGGCCCCGGATCGCCGGCACCATCTCGCGCATACGCTGGCCGGCACCCCAGGCCTCGAGGCCTGGGAAAAGCCGCTGGTATTCGTAAGCGTAGGCGCCGCGCGCAATGCCGATGTCGAGACGGCCGCCGGTGACGACGTCGGCCATCGCTGCTTCGCCGGCAAGCTTGATCGGGTGCCAGAACGGCGCGACGATGGTTCCTGTTCCGAGCCGGATGCGCCTGGTTTTGGCGGCGAGCCAGGCGATGTTGATGAACGGGTTCGGCGAGATGGTGAATTCCATCCCGTGATGCTCGCCGATCCAGGCAGTCTCGAATCCTGCCTCTTCCGCCTGCAAAACCAGCTCCTCCAGCTCGCCGACAAGCTCGGAATGCGGCTTTGCCAGATCCGATCGCTCCATGTGCACGAAAAGCGAAAACTTCATCGGTTTCACCCGCGGCCGGAAATAGGAATTTGAGAAGGCGCGGGCTTGGCGAGCGGCCGGACTTCGCCTTCGACCTCGTTGCCGACATAGACGCCGAATGCATCTTCCGTACGTTCGCGCGCATAGCGGGCAAGCATCGAACGCACTGCGGGATCGGCGATCTTCAGATCCGCGATCTTCTCGAGGTCGACAAGCCGCATCTGGCGATCGTCGGAATAGGATCCCTCGACCGTTCCGCGATAATAAACATGCGTGCGCCAGGGTTCGGCGGCATCGTCCCACACCGCGAACAGGAAGCCGAGCTGGGCGTCTATGGCCCTGGCGGCAAGGCGCCCTTTGAGGCTGCGCGCATCGTTGGGCGTGCCCAGTCCGCGCCCCGCAGGCAATTCATAAATCCCGTCGGCTGTTTGGACGAACAGCACACGGCCCTCGTTCTCGAGAATGGCGCCGACCTCCGTATCGGGGGGCGCCGCCGCCAGCGCCTCCTGGCTGAGGCCAGGCGTGACGTAGGTGCCTCTGCAATAACCGAGGGGCTGGGCTCCGTTGTGGCTGAAGTCGCGGACGCGGCCGATGAGGATCGAGTGATCGCCAGCATCGACCAGCTGCTCCATGCCGCAATCGAACACCGCAACGGAGCCGTCGATCAGCGGATTGCCGGTCCGGCCCGGTTGCCAGCTCACGGCCGCGAACTTGTCCGCTGCTTTGGAAGCGAAGATGCCGGAATGGGCCTTCTGGTCCTCTGACAGGATGTTGATGGCGAAACCTCTCGACGTCGAAAAAGCACTGTGCCCCAGCGCCCTCTTGGCGATGCAGACAAGCACCAGCGGCGGCTCGAGTGAGACCGAGGTGAAGGAGTTGGCGGTGAAGCCGCGCGGTTCGCCTTCCGCTCCGATCGTTGTGACGATGGTGACACCGGTCAGGAAGGAGCCGAGTGCGCGCCGGAATTCGCCGCTGTCAAAGACTGCATCCGTCTCCGGCCTCACGCCAGCGTCTCCTGCCGTGTCGAGAAATTCCATGATGTGTTTGGTCACTTTTTCAGGTGAAGCCATTGCCATCATGTGCCTTTCTCCATTGAGCACGAGGCATTGGCTGTGCGGCGCAAGCCTCGCCATCGCCGCCGACATGGCCGGGGTCGAATTGCTGTCCTGCGACCCGGTCATGAACAGGGCCGGTGCGGCAAGACCGGGGAGGGCACCGGCATGCTCGGCATCGGCACGGGCAAAGAGGCGATAGGTGCGCGCGTAGCCTTCGGGGTCGACCCTTTCAAGGGCGGCGCGCGCGGTAGAGGCCGCCCCGATAAGGTTCGCCGGCAGCGGGTCGCCGAACCAGCGGGCAAGCGTAGCCGCAATGGCGGAAGGGTTGCCATGGGTGCCGAGCGCGGCCGCACGCTCGCGTACGGCCTGCGCCAAGGCCGCGGGGCGGCGGAATACCGCATTGAGACAGACGATGGAGCGAACGCGCGAAGGGGTGCGAAGGGCGATCTCCAGAGCGACCAGCGCGCCCATCGAATGGCCAACGATCGACACCGACGCCACGCCAAGATGGTCGAGAAGGCGAACCGCCTGATCGGCGAAATCCGACAGGCTGGCTTCTTCCGGCGGCAGCGGTGAAACGCCGTGGCCGAGCATGTCGATGGCGATCAGGTCATGATGGTCTTTCATCGCCGCGATCTGATCGTGCCAGATCGCGGCGTTCATGCCGACACCGTGAATGAGCAGAACCGGCGCGCCGGAGCCGGCGCGGATGAAGCCGGTGCCGTCCGGAGCCGTGTCCCGGACCCATGCGGTGGCAGCGACGTCAGCCATGCAGGTCGCCGACCTCCTTGAGGTCCTGATAGCGGTCGCCGATACGATGGTGCGGGCGGCCGCCAATCGAAGCGCCAAGCGCCACTACCAGCTCATCGGGCGCGGGCGCGTCGCCGATTTGGAAATGTACGGTCAGATAGTGGGAGCGGCGGCCTTCGTCGTTCTTGTCCATCAGCGGGATCATGATCGGGGTGTTCGGCCCTCCGCGCAGATTGGTGAAGGCGAGATAGGTCTTGGCGCCGACCGCGCGACGGTAATGGTTGCCGAAATGCAGCGTATGGATCAGCGCCGATGCATGCTCGATCTCGCCCGCCGTGCCGCAGACCGCGGCCTTGCCGTAGCCCTCTATCGCGTCGCCGGAACCGGCGACGGCGATGATTTCGCGGGTCAGCAGTTCACCGAGGACGGGAGCAATGGCGCGGATCTCCGTCGACAGGTCGTCGGTGAAACCGCGGCCCGCCCAAGGGTTTGTCAGCACGGCGGCGACGCCGATCAGACGCAACGGTTTTGGGGCTTCCTTGCCGCCCTCGATTAACGTGTTCTCGATATAGGTGACGATCTTTCGAATGGCTGGTTTCATGAAGTCCTCGGTCGCCACGGCGCTGTGCAGCGCCGAAATCTTTACGTCATCTTATGGTATACCATACTATGGAGCACCAGAAGCCTTGTCAATCGGCTATGGAATCTGTTTTGTGGCCGGATCGGGGTAGGGAGAGAAAATGTCAGGCGATACGCTGCGGATCGACCGCTCTGCCAAGACGCTGAGGACGCTGGCGCTGGAGCGCATGCGTGAAGCGATCATGGGCTTCTATTTCCAGCCTGGTGAAAGGCTGGTCGAGCGGCCGCTATGCGATCAGCTCGGGGTGAGCCGTTCCGTCGTGCGCGAGGTCCTGCGGCAGCTGGAGGCGGAAGGCCTGGTGCAGATGATACCGGGCCACGGACCCGCCGTGGCCAAGCCGGATCTCGGCCGCACCGACGAAATCTATGAATTGCGGGCGCTGCTCGAGGGCATCGCGGCGCGGGCTTGCGCCCTAACGGCCACGGACGCGCAGATCGCTTTGCTCGATGCCGCCTTGAGGAACCTGCTTGAGGCGTGGGCGTCCGGTGCGCCTGTCGAGGTGATGCGGGCAACGACCAAGTTCTACGAAACGCTGTTCGAGGCGGCGGACAAGCGCATTGCCTGGGAAATCGTGACGGGGCTGAATGTCCGCATCAACCAGCTCCGCTCAATGACGATCGCGTCGGAGAACCGCCGCGAGCCGGCGATCGCCGAAATGACCGAAATCATGGATGCAATCCGGTCGCGCAAGCCGGACGAGGCGGAGGCGGCGGCGCGGCGGCATGTCGAATCCGCGTGGCAGATCGCCCGCAACACGCTTCGCCTTGGCTGACTGGTATGCCGCCGGCGGTCCATCGTTCCACGGCAGGCATCTAACTGGTGCGTACAGTGACATGTGTGACATGCCAATTTGCTTTCAGTTGCGGCGGCAAAATCGTATATCGGGTCAGTTAGGTGTGCATCTCTTGCCAAATTGCTCTGTCATTCGAACGGAGTATCGGACGGACTGAGACAGAAAAAATAGTAAAATGAATATGTTACGCCACAAAGTTGCCGTGGCGCCGATGATGGACTGGACGGACCGGCACTGCCGGTTCTTCCATCGCCAGCTGACGCGCGAGGCGCTGCTCTATACCGAGATGGTGGTGGCCGATGCGGTCATCCACGGCGCACGCGAGCGGCTGCTCGGCTTCGACGACAGCGAACATCCGGTTGCGCTGCAACTCGGCGGCGCCGATCCGGGAAAGCTGGCCGAGGCGGCGCGCATCGGCGAAACCTTCGGCTATGATGAAATCAACCTCAATGTCGGCTGCCCGTCCGACCGCGTCCAGTCGGGCACCTTCGGCGCCTGCCTGATGAAGACGCCCGTGCTCGTCGCGGATTGCGTCGCGGCAATGAAGGCGGCGGTGAAAATACCGGTTACCGTCAAGTGCCGCATCGGCGTCGATGAGCAGGATCCGGAACCGGCACTCGATGCGTTGGCCGATGCTGTTTTCGCGGCCGGCGCCGACGCGCTGTGGGTGCACGCCCGCAAGGCCTGGCTGGAAGGACTGAGCCCAAAGGAAAATCGTGACATCCCACCGCTCGACTATGACCGCGTCTATCGGCTGAAAGCCAGAAAACAAAACAAATTCATCGGCATCAACGGTGGCATTCAATATCTCGCAGAGGCGCTGACGCATCTCGACCATGTCGATGGCGCCATGCTCGGCCGCGCCGCCTATCACACGCCAGGGATACTGACCGGCATCGATGCCGCGTTTTACGGCAGCACAGCTGAGTCGTTCGATTTTGCCGCACTGATCGATGCCATGGCGGATTACGCGTCACGCCATATCGAGCAGGGCGGACGGCTCGGGCATGTCACCCGGCACATGGTCGGGCTGTTTCACGGCCTGCCCGGTGCACGCCGCTATCGGCAGATCCTGTCCACCGAGGCGACAAAGCCCGGTGCCGGACCGGAGGTGATCAAGACGGCTTTCGCAGAGGTCGATTTCGGCCGGACCGCAGAGGCGGCCTGAGGAAAAACTTAATCCCGCAAAATCATGCGATCGCCGCGTACGTCGAAACCCGATAGCGAGCCGATGAAATTCATACCGAGAAGGCTCTGGCCGAGCGTGCCTGGTGCGGCGATCATGATGGGCATGTCCTTGCGCACGATGCCGCCGATCGACAGTTCGTCGGTTCGCACCGCCGCCGCGCGTGTCATGCCGTTGGCGGTAGAGATCGGTATGGTGAAGCGGAGAGCCGCCGAATTGAACCCGACCGCCAGCGCGTCCTCGGCGGTCAGAACGGTGCTGGTCGCGCCGGTATCGACAACCGTCAGGATCGGCGTGCCGTTGATCGTGACGCGCGCTTCGAAATGGCCGCTGCCGGCCTTGTCCAGGGTGACTGTGGCATGGCCTTCTTCCACGCCCAGCGCCAGCGGACTGCCGGGAACAAGGCCGGCGGTGACGCGGCTGGCGAAATCCTGCAACTCATAGCGGTACTGATAGCCGGCGATCAGCGCCAGCACGATGGCACCCCAGGCGCCGAGGCTGCGGGCCATGGTGCCCAACGGCCTGCCCGATCTGACCAGGCCGGCGCCGACGAGTGCCGCTAAGGCGCCAAGCCAGATCAACTGGCTGAAATCGTAATTCTCGATGCCGAACGTACTGCCGGCGGAATCGTTGAGCATGAGCAGGAGCACACCCGCCCCGATCGCGACGATCAGAATCCACAACAGTCGGTTCATCTCTGCGGCCGGTTCACGAGAGGGCGTCGCGTTCGCGTGCCATGCGGCTGCGACGGGTTTCCCGGCGGGGGCGTCGCTCGACCGTTTCCAGCCTTGCCGGCAGCTCGGCCATGACGCTGCGGCGGGTTTGCGGGGTCATGTCGATCCAGGCGGCGATTTCCTCGCGCGTGCGCCCGCAACCGAAACAGAAGCCGGTTTTCATGTCGATCGAGCAGACCAGGATGCACGGGGATTCAATGGCCGTCATAAGGATTTCCTTGGCTAGCCTCCACATGGTGCAACGACAAAGTCAATGCAAGCCCTCCGGGAAGCGCCGCCAACGAATGCTTTCGCGTCAATACCGCCAAGTTGTACCAGGCCTGGAGGTTGTGCCGGCTTGAGGTTGTGCCGGCTGGCCAAGGCGGCTATGCCGCTCACCAATCCACACGGACGATTGCCATCGACATGACCAGCGCGCTGCCTTTCGACGATTTTCGCGACCTCCTGGTGAGCCTGCCGCCGGGAGATATGGCGGCCAAGGCCCGCGTGCGCCAGTTGTTTGCCAAGGCAGACAAGCCCAAAGGCTCGCTTGGCCGCATCGAGGACATCGCCGCCTGGCTTGCCGGGTGGAGCGGCCGCGCGCCGCCGGCGGTGACGCGGCCATTGGTGGCGATCTTTGCCGGCAATCATGGCGTCACCCGCCACGGCATTTCGCCGCGCCCCGCCGCCGCCACGGCAAATGCAGTCGAGCTCTGCGCCGCCGGCGGTGCAGCGATCAACCAGATCTGCATCGCCAACGATCTCGGCTTGAAGGTGTTCGATCTGGCCCTGCACATTCCGACAGCCGACATTACGGAGGATGCGGCACTGGACGAGCGCGGTTGTGCCGCTACCATGGCCTTCGGCATGGAAGCGATTGCCGGCGGTACCGACCTGCTTTGCCTTGGCGACCTCGGCGTCGGCAATTCGACTGTCGCCGCGGCCCTTTGCACGGCACTGTTCGGCGGCACCAGCGCCGACTGGGTCGGCCCTGGATCAGGGGCGGACGCGGCGATGCAGAGGCGCAAGGCGGAGGTGGTCGATGCCGCGGTCGCGTTTCACGGCGCGAGCCTCAAGGACCCGCTGGAAGCGCTGCGCCGGGTCGGCGGGCGGGAATTCGCCGCGATCTGCGGCGCCATTCTGGCGGCGCGGATGCAGAAGATCCCGGTGCTGCTCGATGGGTTTGCGGTGACTGCGGCCGCTGGTGTCCTACATACCGCCAACCCCGCCGCGCTCGATCATTGTCTCCTCGCAAGCCTGTCGCCAGAGTCTGGTCATGCCAAGGCCGCCGAGCGCCTCGGCCTTCGCCCGCTGCTCGATCTGGGCGTCAGTCAAGGCGAGGGGGTAGGGGCGGCGCTTGCCGCCGGCCTGGTCAAGGCGGCCGCGCTGACCAGCTCCGGCATGGCAGCCGCGGTCCGCGGTTAAGCATTCAGCGCCGGCGCGAGGCAACCGCCTTGGTCGGCAGCGCCGGCAGTTCCTCCATCACCCGGCTCAGCGGGAAGATGGCGATCGCCTCGGTGCCTTCGCGCAGCCTGGAATGGAGCTGGAATTCGCCGCCATGCATGGCCAGCAGGCCTTGCACGATCGGCAGGCCAAGCCCGGTGCCCTGTTCGGCGCTCTTGATGGCGATCGAGCCCTGGCCGAAGGCCGAAAGCACGATCGGAATCTCGTCTTCCGGTATGCCCGGCCCATTGTCCTTGACGGAGAGATATTGCCCGCCGCCCGCCGTCCAGCCGACGCGCACGCGGATTTCGCCGCCGGTGGCGGTGAACTTGATGGCATTGGACAACAGGTTGAGCGCAATCTGCCGCACCGCGCGTTCGTCGGCGAACAAGCGCGGCAAGGCGTTTTCGAAATCCTGGACGATGCGGATGTCCTTGTTGCGCGCCTTCAGCTCCATCATGTGGCAGCAATCCTCGACGACGGAGAGCAGCATCATCGGCTCCTCGTTGAGCTGGTAGCGGCCCGCTTCGATGCGCGACAGATCGAGAATTTCGTTGATCAGGTCGAGCAGATGCTGTCCGGAGTCGTGCACGTCACGGGCATAGTCGCGATAAGTCGGGTTGCTCATCGGGCCGAGCACCTCGTTGGCCATCACTTCGGAAAAGCCGAGAATGGCGTTGAGCGGTGTGCGCAGTTCGTGGCTCATCGAGGCTAGGAAACGCGATTTCGCCAGATTGGCGTCTTCCGCCCGCCGCCGTGCCTCGTCCGACATCGATTTCGCCGTCTCAAGTTCGGCGATCAGCGCATCTTTTTCGGAGCGGAACGACAGCAGCATCAGCGAGGAACGGTTGAGCTGGCGCGCCACATAGGCGAAGAAAGGCAACGAGGCGATCAGCAAGCCTGCCATGATCGCCTCGACCGGCATCCATAATTTCGCACTGGCATAAGCATAGATGGCGACCGGGAGGGCGAAGGTCGCCAACAGCGCACCGCGCAGGGACGAGGCCAGGATAGCGGTTGCCGACATGGCGAGCAGCAGCACCACCGCCTTGGCGACCTGGAACTGATCCATTTGGCAAGTTTCGCAGCCGAGCCATGCGAACCAAGCCCAGCCAAGCCCGCACAGAAAATGGCCGATCAGGAAATCCCTATGCGTTTCCAGCGGGTTGAGTTCGGACGCTCGCGTGACGCGTCTGGCCATGAATGCAACGATGGTATAGCAGATGAATGTGAACAGCGCCCAGACGCCGATCTCCTTGCCGATGCCCGCGAGCAAGCCTGCCGCGGCCGTTGCCAGAACGAGCAGCGGGATAACGATCACGCCGCCGGTCATCGAAAGCGCGTGGAGCTTCAACAGCTCGCGGTCGAAGTCGGGATTTCCGGCTTGCTGCGAAAGACGGTCGCGCGTCTTGCGCACCGCGCGCGCGACATCGCTGTTGCGATGGCGTTTTCTGCGGTCCACAATAAACTTGTCCGCCGTGGTCGAGCGTTGCAGGGGCATGAAGTCTTCAATTTACGCGGGCAGCAATTTCAAATCGTTAAGCTACGTTCGAATGATTAACCAACGGTTTGCCATATGAGCCGTTCGTGGTCGCGATGGCCGTGCCAGCGATACTATGCGCCGCGTCCGCGAAGCCTGTGGCGCCGACTAATGGACTATGGGCTGACACTCATCGTGCTCGGCCTGGCGATCCTCCTGGCGGCGCGCCTCGACCGGGTGGAGACGCGCAAGACGGAGGGCGCGGCCACCGTCAATGACGGCGATAGCATCACGCTCGGCGGCGAGCGTATCCGCATGCGTGGCATCGACGCGCCGGAATATTCGCAGATCTGTCGCAAGGACGGTGCCGACTATCCTTGCGGCAAGCTCGCGCGGCAGTCCCTGGTGCGGTTGATCGCCGGCAAAGCCGTCTCCTGCAGCGGCTGGCAGCGCGACCGCTACAGCAGGCTGCTCGGCGACTGCAAGGATCTCAACCGCGCACAGGTCGAGGCCGGCTGGGCGGTCGCCTTTGGCGATTTCGAGACCGAGGAAGCTGCTGCGCGCGCGGGCAAAGCCGGCATCTGGGGCGGAACTTTCGACGAGCCGAAGAACTGGCGCGAGAGCCACGGCCACGAGCTGGTCGAAAGAAAGCACGGCACCTTGGCGTCGATCGGCGATGCCTTGCGTGAAATTTTTCGCTTCTGGTGAGTTGTGCCTATAGTTCGTCGGGACGGACGAGGAGGATAGAGATGAAGCTGTTCGACGGCGGGCGCGCGCCCAATCCACGTCGGGTTCGGATTTTTTTGGCCGAAAAGGGACTTCAGGTTCCGCTGGTGCCCGTCGACATGGGCGCGCTGGAGCACAAAGAGCAGCCGGTCAGCTCGCGCAATCCGCTGAAGCGTCTGCCGGTGCTCGAGCTCGACGATGGCACCATCATCACCGAATCCGTCGCAATCTGTCGTTACTTCGAGGAACTGCACCCCGAGCCGGCTTTGTTCGGGCGTGGCGCGCTCGGCAAGGCAATCGTCGAGATGTGGCAAAGACGTGTGGAGTTCAATCTGTTCGGCTGCGTCGCCGCGGCGTTCCGGCACATCCACCCCGCAATGAGGGAATGGGAGATCCCGCAAATCCCCGAATGGGGCGAGGCCAACAAGCCGAAGGCGATCGAATTCCTGAGATTTCTGGACACTGAGCTCGCCGGCAGGGAATTCGTCGCCGGCGATGCGTATTCGATCGCCGACATCACCGGGCTGGTCGCCATCGACTTTATGAAGCCGGCTCGCATCAAGGTACCCGAAGAGTGCACCAACGTGCTGCGCTGGTATCGGGAAATCTCCAGCCGGCCGAGTGCCGCCGCCTGACAACGAGTTCCGAATGAGCAAAGAGCTGGAAGCCTTGGCGGCGCGGGTACGCGCCTGCCGCATCTGCGTCGATAAGCCGGCCGGCAGGCCGTTGCCGCACCAGCCGCGTCCGGTGCTCAGGCCATCGTCGAGTGCGCGTATCCTGATCGCCAGCCAGGCGCCGGGTACCAAGGTTCACATCACAGGCATGCCGTTCACCGACGCCTCCGGCGACCGGCTGCGAAGCTGGCTGGGCGTCGGCAGCGAGGAATTCTATGACACGGACAAGTTTGCCATCGTGCCGATGGGCTTTTGCTTTCCCGGTCAGGACGCCAAGGGCGCCGACCTGCCGCCGCGCCGCGAATGTGCGCCGGCCTGGCGCACATCGCTGATGGCGCTGATGCCGCAAGTCGATATGGTGCTGACGATCGGCATCTACGCGCAAAGCTGGCATATGGGCGCGGCGCGCCGTCCCTCGCTGACGGAAACGGTCATGGATTGGCGTGCCATCTGGGCGGCGGCAACCGACCCGAAAGTCCTGCCGCTGCCGCACCCGTCCTGGCGCAACACCGGCTGGCTGAAGCGCAATCCATGGTTTGAAATGGATTTGCTGCCCTTTCTGAGATCGGAAATCCGCTATCGCCTCGGCTAGGCATTCAGCAAGAAATCACTCGCTTTCGCACTATGCGGCAGAATTTCTTTCTTGTAATAGGCTCGAGCAAGAGGGAATATGGTAATCCATTCCTCGAAGCGCGTCGCGCATGAGGGGACGCGCGTTAAATTCTTGTTTTTATGCATGTCGTTGTGCCAAGGCCGTTGCGCACTTGGACGACTTGCATCAGGGGAGCACCCAATGGACCGCCTTGATAGAAAAATTCTCCGCCTCCTGCAGGAGGATGCGACGCTTGCAGTCGCCGACGTCGCCAAGAAGGTCGGCCTGTCGACGACGCCGTGCTGGCGGCGCATCCAGAAGCTCGAGGAGGAGGGCGTCATAAAGCGGCGCGTCGCCATCCTCGATCATGAAAAGGTCAATGTGCGGGTCACGGTGTTCGTCTCGATCCGCACCAATTCGCACAGCCATGAATGGCTGCGGCGCTTTTCGGAGGTCATCCAGGAATTCCCGGAAGTGGTCGAATTCTATCGCATGAGCGGCGACGTCGACTATCTCTTGCGCGTCGTGGTGCCCGATATCGCCGCCTATGATGCCTTCTACAAGCGGCTGATCGCCAAGATCGAGATCCGCGACGTGTCGTCTTCCTTCGCCATGGAGCAGATCAAATACACGACCGAGATGCCGCTGGATTACATGATGCTCGACAAGGAGTCCGGCGCGAACGCCGCCTGAGATTCTTCTGTTTAGTTCTTCTTTTTGTTGAGGAAACTCCAGGGCGAGTTGACCGGCAGCGTGATCGTGTCCGGCACGGTGTCGACATTGACCACCTCGGCCTTGCGCACGGTGTAGCCCGACTGGATGACGCTGACGCCGTCAAGGATGAAAAGCTGGCTCTTCTCCATGCCCGGCCGTAATGCGCCGGTCACCGAAACCGGCTGGTAGGTCTCGGACATCCTGTAAGGGTGTGCAGGCGTGACGAGGACGATCTGGTTGGGCGGCGGCGTCGGCATGTGGCTGCAGGCTCCCGTCCACGGCACCAGCAGGAATTGGTAGACGAGATCACCATCGCGGTCGACCGGCAGCGCATAGCCTGCGAGTTGCACGGTCTTGTCCTGCAAGTCGAGTGAGAGCGTCTCGCCACGATCCGGCATTTTGGCCGCGATCATTGGCAGTCCGACGCTTTCGGCGGCTGCCTGGGTCGCCGGGCGCAGATCCTTCCAGAAAATATGCATGGTTCCGGCGGAAGCGCTTGCCGCGATCGCGGACGCCAACAAGGCAGTTGCCATGATCGTGCCTGATTTAAAACGGTTGCTCATCGCTGCTCCGCCGTTGAGCCTTGATCTGCGGACATCAAGTAAAGCTGCCGCTGCCTCACAGGTCAACGTTCAAGCCGCATCACATGCCGGCGCGAGCCGGTCATGCCGATCTCGCGAAAGCCGCGGGCGGCGAACATGTCGCGAAAACCCATGAAGCTGTAGCTCGGCGACGCCTGGTCGACGGAATAGGCTTCGATCGTCCTGGCGCCTTTGGCAAAGGCGTGATCGATGGCCGCGTTGAGCAATGCGCTTGCCAGCCCGCCGCCGCGCAGCGCTTTCGGTACATAGAAGCAGACGATCGACCAGATGCCCATCTCGCTATCGTCCTGCTGCCGCGACAGCCTGCGATAGGTCTCGCGCGGCGCAATCGAGCACCAGCCGACGGTCCGGCCATCGATCTGGGCGACAATGCCGACCGGCGTGCCGGCGTCGATCAGCGTCATCATCGCGCGTTTCTTCTCGTCGTTCTCGACATGCTCGCGGCGGTCGAGATTGCGCCAAGCCATACACCAGCAGTATTTCGGCCCGCCGGGTTGCTCGAACAGGTTTTCGAAATCGGCGCGCGTCGATTGCGTCACCTCCGTGAAGCGCACTTCGCTCAGGTCAGGCTTTTCTGGCGGCGAGCCGCTCGAGCGTCTTGGCATCGGAAAGTTCCTTCACGGCGTCCTTGCCGATCCAGCGTGCGGTCCTGTCTGTCGAGGCCGCCAGTTTTAGCGCCACGGCAAGGGCAAGGCCGTGCAAATTCATCGATCGCTTGCCGATCGAACGAAGCGCCCAGTTCACGGCCTTCTTCACAAAATTGCGGCCGTCGGTCGCATGCGCTTCGATGATCGGCAGGAATTCGAGGAAGGTCGTCTCGGGTTCCTTCTTCCGGTGAACCACCGACCAGGCCATCATCGCAAAAGCCGTGCGCCGAACGAATTCCCGTTCGTCGACCGCGAATTCGGCGATCAATTCCCTCCAGCAATCCGTATCGACAAAGAGATCGGAGACCCCATCGACGATATCCCAGGAATCGAAAGTCGCCGCCCATCGTCTTGCATCCGCGGCGGAGAACCGCTCCGGATCGGCTGTCACGGAAGCGATGAACTGCGCCTCCATGATGCCTGTCTGCCAAAGCTCGAAGGCACGCTCATGGTTGCGCCTGATTTTCTTGGCAATCTGCCGCTGCACGCCATGCGAGATACCTAGCGCACGTTCGATCTTGATGCCGTAGCGCAGCATGCCAAGTCGATTTTCCTCCGAGGCGATCGAGCGCAGATGAGCGACAATTTCATCGGCGCTGGATTGAGGCGAAAGCTCGGCCACGGTGAAATCCTATTTCTCCAGCCTTGCCAGCAGCGAGGACGTGTCCCAGCGCTTGCCGCCCATCGCCTGCACGTCCTTGTAGAACTGGTCGACAAGTGCCGTCACCGGCAGTTTGGCGCCGTTGCGGTCGGCCTCGGCGAGGCAGATGCCAAGATCCTTGCGCATCCAGTCGACGGCGAAGCCGAAATCATATTTGCCGGCATTCATCGTCTTGTGGCGGTTCTCCATCTGCCAGGAACCGGCGGCGCCTTTGGAGATAACCTCGATTACCTTTTCGATGTCGAGCCCAGCCTTCTTGCCGAAATGGATGCCCTCCGCCAGGCCCTGAACGAGGCCGGCGATGCAGATCTGGTTGATCATCTTGGTGAGTTGGCCAGCCCCGGCCGATCCCATCAATCCGACCATGCGGGCATAAGCATCTATAACTGGCTTGGCCCTGTCGAAGGCGTCGGGCTCGCCGCCGACCATCACGGTCAGCATGCCGTTCTCGGCGCCTGCCTGACCGCCGGAGACCGGGGCGTCGAGGAACGCAAACCCGAGCGCTTGCGCGTCCTGTGCCAGTTCGCGCGCGACCTCGGCCGATGCCGTGGTATTGTCGATGAAGATGGCGCCTTTCTTCATGGAATTGAAGGCGCCTTCGGCACCGGTCGTCACCGAGCGCAGATCGTCGTCATTGCCGACGCAGGAAAAGACGAAGTCCTTGCCCGCGGCCGCCTCCGCTGGCGTCGCGGCGAAGCTGCCGCCATGCTGGGCAACCCACTGCTCGGCCTTGGCGCTGGTGCGATTGTAGACGGTGACGTCGTGACCGCCCTTGTTCTTGAGATGTCCGGCCATCGGATAGCCCATGACGCCAAGACCAAGAAATGCCACCGAAGCCATGTTTTCGAATCCCTTAGAAGCCTGCTTTGCGGCCTTCTTACCGGATCAGGCAAGGCGATGGGAGTCAGCGGTGCAGATGGATGGTGATGCGCCGTTCGATCCACTCGACCGCGTGACGCAGGATCTCGACAATGATCAGATAGATGATCGCCGCCCAGATAAAGGACTGGAAGTCGAAAGTGCGCGCATAGGTGAGCTTCGTGATGCCCATCAGATCATAGACGGTGATGATGGCAACGATCGCCGAGCCCTTGATCATCAGGATGATCTCGTTGCCATACGGGCGCAGCGCCACGATCAGGGCCTGCGGCAGGATAATTTTCCGTAGGATTTGCACTTTGTGCAGGCCGAGCGAGGCGGCACCTTCCCATTGACCCCTCGGTACACTCTCGATCGCGCCGCGCAAAATCTCGGCTTGATAGGCGGCCGTATTCAGCGAAAAGGCGAAGATCGCGCAGTTGAACGCTTCGCGGAAGAAGCCCCACAGTCCGACCATCTCGAGCTCCGGCCGGAAGGAGCCGACCCCATAGTAGACCAGGAAGGTCTGCGCCAACAGCGGCGTGCCGCGAAAGAAATAGACATAGGCATAGGCAAACCCCGAAAGGATCGGGTTCTTCGACATGCGTGCATAGGCGATCGGCACAGACAGGATCGCACCAAGCACAATCGAGATGGCAACCAGCAACAGGGTGATGCCGAGGCCGGATATGTAGCCGGGTGCATATTTCTGGAAGAACTCCGGGTTCCACGCAGCGGTCAGGTAGACGACCATGCCGATGCCGAGAGCGATCCACAGGCCGACCAGGACATGGCCGAGGATGCGTTGGCGCGACCAGCCGCGTGCGGGGGGCGGCGGCCGGTCGACCTTCAGCGTGTCGGTGGCCAGGCTCATCTCTTGACCTCGCTGCCGCCGACCGCTCGTTCGATCGCATTGATGCCGAAGGAGGAGACGATCGCCAGCAGGAGATAGATCAGGCCGGCAAAACCATAAAACAGGAAGGCATGCTTGGTGACGCGAGCGGCAACCCCGCTCTGCCTGAGGATCTCGTTGAGCCCGACGGCCGAGACGAGCGCGGTGTCCTTGAGCAGGATAAGCCAGAGATTGGCAAGTCCGGGTAACGCGATGCGGATCAACTGCGGCAGCACGATCAGCCGCATCGTCTGGCCGCTGGACAGGCCAACCGAATAGCCTCCCTCATATTGCCCTTTTGGAATGGCGCGGAACGCGGATAAAAACACCTCGCTGGAATAAGAGGAAAAAATGAAGCAGAGCGCGATCATGCCGGCGACGAAGCTGTTGACGTCGGCGGACGTTCCGGGGCTCACCAGCCGGACAATGTACTGCAGGATCAATGGGATGCCGAAGAAGATCAGAAACAGCGTGAGCAGCTCGGGTATTCCGCGAAAAATCGTGGTGTAGATGTTCCCGGCCAGTCTCAGCGACGGCTCTTCCGACTGTTTGGCCAGCGCCACGAAAAAGCCGAGCGTCAGCCCGAAGGGCAGAGTGGCCAGCGCAAGACATACTGTGACAAACACACCCGCGGCGATGTCGTCGAGCCAGCCTTCGGGTCCCCAACTGAGAAGCGTCAGTGCGCTCTGCATCCGCCTGCCTGTTCTCCTTGAGGCTCTTTGAGACCCGTGCCGCGTCACCCCTCGTGCGCGGCATCCTTATAAGAACGGCGGGAATCTCCCGCCGTTCAAGTCCTCGTATGTCGGTCGATCAGGACTCGCCGCCATAAACATCATATTTGAAGTATTTGTCGTTGATTTCCTTGTACTTTCCGTTTGCTCGGATGGCGTCGATCGCCGCATTGAACTGGTTGACCAGATCGGTCTCGCCCTTGCGCACGGCAATGCCGGCGCCCGGACCGTGGATTTCGATGACCGGCTTGATTGTGCCGACCAGCTTGCAGCAGGCGCCGTCCGGCGAATCCAGCCATTGCTGCAGCACGACGATGTCGTCATTGGCGGCATCGAGCCGGCCATTGGCCAGATCGAGCTGGTATTCCTGTGCGGTCGGGTACGGCTTGACGGTGCTGTCGGTATAAGTCTTGGTCGAATAGTTGAAATGCGTGGTGGACGCCTGCACGCCGATCGTCTTGCCGGCCAAATCTTCCTTGGTGACACCCTTGATGTCGGTGTCCTTGGGCGCGGCAATCGCCGGCGGCGTATTGTAATATTTGTGGGTGAAGTCGACCTTCTCGGCGCGTTCCGGCGTGATCGACATCGACGCGACGATGGCGTCGAACTTGCCTGCCTGAAGGGCGGGAATGATGCCGTCCCAGTCCTGCGCGACAAAGGTGCACTTCACCTTCATCTCGTCGCAGAGCGCCTTGGCAATGTCGATATCGAAGCCTACGAGCTGGCCGTCGGCTGTCAGATTGTTGAATGGGGGATAGGCTCCCTCGGTGCCGATCCTCAAGGTCTTTTCCTGGGCCTGGGCAACGCCAAGCGTCAGCAGCGCAGCCGAAGCGGCAAGCGCGATACGCAGTGCAATACGCATAATGGTCCTCTCTGTTAGTCCCGGCCGTCGTTCCCGAACGGCTCTGTGGGCGGTGCTTTTGACCGCCCGCTGATGCGATATTCCCATTCTTTCCCAAGAAAAAGCAACTGCAAAACCGTCGCTTGAGGGAAGGTCATGTTCAGAAAGCGATGACGCTGGGTCAGACGCCTAAATTGGAAAGCAACTGGGCGGAAACTGTCTTCTGCCGCATTTTCAGCGCGACAGGCTTGTGGCGCGCTCGATGAAGTCAGCTATCGAATTCGTGTCGTCGAGATCGAAGGCCGGCAGGTCTTCGCCGACAATGGGGAAGTCGGAGGCGATGGCGACAATGTGTGGATCGCCTGCCGAGAGCGGTGTCCGGTCCTTGGCCTCGAGCCGTCTCGTCTCGATTTTCATGTGCGCTTCGCGCTTGTAACCCTCGACTAACACGATGTCGCACGGTGCCAGCCGTGACAGGATCGCGTCCAGCGTCGGCTCGTCCTCGCCGCGCAATTCGTGCATCAGCGCCCAGCGCCTGCCCGACACGACCGCGACCTCCATCGCTCCCGCCTGCCGGTGGCGAAAGCTGTCCGCTCCGGGTTTGTCGATGTCGAAATCATGATGGGCGTGTTTTACCGTCGACACTTTCCAGCCGCGCCGGACGAGTTCGGCTACCAGCTTTTCGGTCAATGTCGTCTTGCCGGAGTTCTTCCAGCCGGTGATGCCGAAAATACGTCTTTTCATGGCTTGATGCTCTGCAACAGATGCACGGCCTGGGCAAGGTCGTCGGGAGTGTTGATGTTGAAGAACGGATCGATCTCGGCCCCGCCGGATTTCAGGATGGGAAATTCCACCTCGACAAAACCGTGCCGGTCGATGAACGCCGCAACGCGCCGGTTGTCTTCCTCGACGAGAAATTGTCGCAAGACCTGATCTAACCCTAGCGGCCAGAGTGCAAAGGTCGGATGCCGTTTGCCGCCGGAACAGGCGACCGCAATCGAGCCGGGGCGTTCGTCGGCTGCCGCGAGCAGCCGCTCGACCATATCCCTGGGCAGGAAAGGCGTATCGCCGGCAGCCGTGACCAGCGCCTGGCAGGTCGTGTCGGAAGCCCATTCGAGGCCGGTCAGGATCCCGGCAAGCGGCCCGGCATAACCTTTGACAGTGTCGGCAAGCACCGGAAGCCCCGTTGCGGCAAACCGTGTCGGATCGCCATTGGCGTTTAGCGCAAGCGGTCCGACCTGCGGGCCAAGGCGCGAAACGACACGGTCGAGCAGGGTACCGTCGCCAAGCGCAAGCAGCGTCTTGTCGCCGCCACCCATCCGGCTCGATCGGCCGCCGGCCAGAATGATCCCTGCGATATGTCGGCCCATCGTTTGCTGCCTAGACCCAAAATCCAGTTTTCAAATCAGACAGTCGTCGACAGTCACTCTATATGCCGTCCGGCGCCATGTCCGGTCCAGTGCTTTCGGCGGCTGTTTTTCGCCGGCCGACGATCCGTTCGCGGTAGAGTGCATAGAGGCCTGACGCGATGATGATCGTGGCACCGAGGATCATCGGCAGATCGGGGACATCGCCGAAGATCGTGAAGCCAAGCAAGATCGACCAGAGCAGGGCGGTGTAGCGAAACGGCGCGATGAAGGAGATATCGCCCACCCGCATCGCCGTGATGATGAAGTGATAGCCGATGAGCACGAGCACCGCCGCCAGCGCCAGGAACGCCGTGCTTTGTCCTGTCATCGGTGTCCAGCCGCCCATCGGCGAAAGCAGTGCCGCGCCCAGAACTGTCATGGCAAGGGCGGTGGCGGTCGACACCAGCAATGTTGGAATTGCCTGCGGGATCCGCTTGGTAGCGAGATCGCGCACCGCGCAGCATGCGACGCTGGCCAGCGCCAGCAGAGAAAAGACGCTGAACCCTTCGAAGCCGGGCCGCACGATGATCAGCACGCCGGCAAAACCGGCGGCAATGGCCAGCCAGCGCCGCCAGCCGACGCCCTCGTTGAACACAAGCGCGGCGCCCATCGTCACCGCCAGCGGCAGCGCCTGCAGTACGGCGGAGACATTGGCGATCGGAAGGTGTGCCAGAGCAACCAGGAACGACACGGTGGCGCCGGCCTCGCCGGCGACGCGCAGCGCAACGGTCGGCTGCAGCATCGAACCTGGCCGGGCAAGCGCGCCCCGTTGCCACGCAAGCAGGCCAACGAAAAGCGAAGCGAAGGCGCCGCGGATCAGCATGACCTGCGCCATGTTCATCGATTCTGATGAGAATTTGGTGATCGCGTCGTTCAGAGTGAAACCAGCCATGGCCACCATCATGAACAACGCGCCGCGGAGGTTTGGCGAAAGAGGCAAGGCGATTACCGGGTGAGTCCTGCAGCAAGCGTCTAGCAGGCACCCACAAGACAGCAACGTCAAAGGGCTGGGCCACAGCCTTTCTGTGGCCCGTGACATCTGCCGCGCAAGAGCGGCAGGGCTTATTTGGGCGTCAGTACCTCGGTGCCGTTGCCTTCCTTGCCGGCAATCGTCCACAGGCCATGCAGCGAGCCGTCTTCCTGCACCTTGTAGACAACTAGACCGACCGCCTTGCCCATGACATAGCCGGCGGAGAAGGCATCGTCGTTGCGCATGCAGATACCGTCCGAGGACGAGCCGCCTGTCTCCCAATGGATCGTGCAGGTCGTCTCGCTGGTCAGCGTGATCGTGGCGTCGCCACCATAGGACGACCCATCGAAATTGGTGCCGGCCACGGCATAGGTGCCGCCGATCGACTGAGCCGCCGCGGGCAGGGCCGCGAGGCTGAGCAATGCAAGAGAAAGAATGAGTTTGCGCATATCGTATTCCCCCACTGGGCGAAGAACCGCTCCAGAGCAGAGGCTAGGCCCGAATGGGCTTGCGGTAAATCCGGTGACCGTTTGCGGACAAGACCTTTTCTGGGTGTGACCCCAAAAAAGGTGCCGTTCTAAAGGATGGGTTCGGAGGGCAAATTTGTCACACTGCGGCTCGAGGAGAATTTTTCGACGAGATCAAATTTGCTCGGCAAGATTCACCAAATTGGTCATTGTAAGCTTCTGATCGTGTTGGGGAGATGGTCCATGATGAATGCACGAGGCAATGCGGACTGGCTTGGCACAGGCAGCAGGCGGCATGTTTCGTCGGCTTTTCCGGTTCTCCTCTGCCCTGGCGGTTATCCTCATGGCGATAGCGCCTGCGTTCGCCGAGAACGGCGCTTCGGCGTCGGCAGTCGAACGGATGTCCACGCCGGGTCACGAAGCGGATGAGCTCGCTCGCCGCGTCGGGAAATGGTCCGTCGTCAACACGATCTGGCCAACGCCCGGCGCCCAGCCGATCGTGATGACGGGGCTGGTGGCCGAGCGCACGATGATCGGTCCCTTCATGCAGGAGGTGATGCGCCCGGCGCCCGGGTCGAAAATGCCGGACTTCCAGCGGATAGCCTATTTGAGCTATGACCGGGTGGAGGGCCGCTGGAAGTATGTCTCCATGGACACCCGTTTCCCGGCAGGGATCATGCCCGCCTGGAGTTTTGGTGGCGAGGAGGACGGCAAGATTTCACTGCTGTTCCAGCCGCTTGGTTTCGTCGGCTTCGGCCCCGAGGTCGAAGGGCGGTTCACGGCCTCCGATTTCGTCATTTCCAGGGACGGCGACAATCACGAAGTGGCCGAGCAACATTTCCTCCAGGCCAATGGCAGCGGCAAAAAATGGCTTGCCGTACGATATGACTACACGCGCCAACAACCGTGACTCGCTAGCAAAAACAATAGGCTGCCAATAAGTTCTGACGTCGCCGGATGCTCACGGTCCCCTGAGGCTGCCGGCGATCGCATCGACGAGCGGGTCGTATTTCGATTTCAGGGCTGGCGGGTAGTCGATCCAGACCGTGCGGATGACACCGTCTTTTCCAAACAGGCGGCGTTCATAGAAGATGTTCCCGCCTTTGATGCCCGACAGCACCGCCCAGTCCTTGCCGGTCTTGCTGTAGGTGATCCTGTAGCCAGGTTCCTTGCTGGCCCTCTCGGCGGAGACGAAGGCTGTCGGGGTGTCATCATCGATGTTGAGGATACCCGAACAGATCAGGCTGGCGCCATCGGCAGTGAGCCATTGTTGTCCATCGCCATTGTCCGGCTCAGGCTGGCGAAGAGTGAAGATTTCATCCGGATAGGTGCAGATGGTACCGAAGCGCTCGTTCGTGTAGGTAAATGGCGCGGCAACTGCCGTGGTCCCCGCCATCACTCCGAAAAACGTCAGGACTGCAAAAAACCGCTGCACGCCTTGCCTCGCGCCGATACCAAGGTGATTATTCTTGCACGAAATCGGCGAAAAATCAGCCGCCGGTGACGCTCATATGCCGCGACACCGACGGACGGTTGGTGCGGCGATCGATGATGAAGTCGTGGCCTTTGGGCTTGCGGCCGATTGCTTCGTCGATGGCATCGGCGACCAGCTCGTTGCCTTCCGACGCACGCAGCGGCGCGCGCAGGTCGGCCGCATCTTCCTGGCCGAGGCACATGTAAAGGGTGCCGGTGCAGGTCAGCCGGACCCGGTTGCAGCTTTCGCAGAAATTATGCGTCATCGGCGTGATGAAGCCCAGCCGTCCGCCGGTCTCGGCGACTTGGACATAGCGGGCCGGGCCACCGGTCTTGTAGGGAATGTCGCTTAGCGTGAACTGGCGTTCGAGAGCCGCGCGCAGCAGCGACAGCGGCAAATACTGGTCGGTGCGGTCGGCGTCGATCTCGCCCATCGGCATGGTTTCGATGACCGTCAGATCCATGCCGCGGCCATGCGCCCAGCGCAGCATTTCCGGCAATTCGGCGTCATTGAAGTCCTTCAACGCCACGGCGTTGAGCTTTACCTTTAGCCCGGCCGCCTGCGCGGCGTCGATGCCGTCCATGACCTTGTCTAGATTGCCCCAGCGGGTGATCTGGCGGAATTTGTCGGCATCGAGGGTATCGAGCGAGACGTTAATGCGCTTGACGCCGCAGTCGGCGAGCTCGGTGGCAAAGCGGGAAAGCTGCGATCCGTTGGTGGTCAGCGTCAGCTCTTCCAGTGCACCACTCTCGAGATGCCGCGAAAGCTGGCGTACCAGGTGCATGATGTTCTTGCGCACAAGCGGCTCACCGCCGGTGAGGCGGAGCTTGCGCACACCCTTTTCGATGAAGACCGTGCAGAGCCGGTCGAGCTCTTCCAGCGACAGCAGGTCCTTCTTCGGCAGGAACGTCATGTCCTCGGCCATGCAATAGGTGCAGCGGAAATCGCAGCGGTCGGTGACCGACACGCGCAGGTAGGTGATCGTGCGACCGAAAGGATCGATCATATCCATGCTTGTGCGCTTCCCGTGGGCGTGAACGGCTTCGTTATATATGGCTATGTGATACGAGCCAACTTGGCATTCAAGATAGAAGCTCGCGATCATCGGTAACATTCCGACGCCGACAGATCATGTCGGAACTTTCCATGCGGCCTTTTCCCTCGACGCGAAGCGGCGTAGGGAAGGGCAGTTCTCCGCAGGATCCACCACCATGACAGCGCCAAAAGAACTTAGGGTCTCGAAGGACCGCAAGCTGCTTTCCGTCACCTTTCCGGGCCATCAGCCGTTCGAATTGTCGGCCGAGCTGCTGCGCGTCGCCTCGCCATCGGCCGAGGTGCAGGGCCATTCGCCCGAACAGCGCGTCACCGTTCCCGGCAAGCGCAATGTAGCGATTCTGAAGATCGAGCCGGTCGGCAATTATGCCGTGCGCATCACCTTCGACGATTTCCATGATACCGGCATCTTCACCTGGAATTACCTGCATACGCTGGGTCATGAGAAGGATGCACGCTGGGCCGCCTATCTCGCCGAACTGGAAGAGAAGGGGCTGAGCCGCGACCGTTGAATGGATCCCGCAGGACTCTCAGGTCAACGCAGGATCGCCAGTATCTCGCTGGTGTCGTAATAAAACGGCGTGCCTTCGATCAGCCGGTCATCCTTGAAGCGCAAGACTTCGGCAAACGGCTGTTTGATGGTTGCACCATTGGCCCACGATGTCAGCGAAAGCGAGCAGCTCATGAACACCGTGTCATCGTTTTGGGCGACCTGAAGGTCCTCCACCGCCACGTCGCTCCAGATTTCCCGCATTTTGCGGAAAAGGGCGCCAACGCCGTCGAGGCCGTTCCAGTCACCGGCATAGGGCAGGGAGCGCGGCTCATGCACGACAATGTCGGCATGAAATGCGCCGGCAAGCACATCGAGGCTCTCCGAGCCTGATTGCAGGAAACGCATTTCAACATTGAACATGTTTTCAATAAGTTCCATGGCGGTGCGTCGCCGGTCGAGCGGTTTATCCATTTTTGACCTCCGTATCCGTTGGCACGATCATGCAGGTAAAGCGGTTTGCCCTTGTTTGCGTTGCCTCGACACCCGTTTCCTGATGACCGGCAAACGGGCACTTGTCGTGAAAACGTCATCCATCTGGAGTAGCGCCGGCAAAGCTTTGGAGACGAAAACATGTCCATGATCACCAGCATCGAACAGCTTGAAGCGCTCTATGGCCCGCCCGGCGAGGCGTCGGTGGTCAAGGAACTCGACCAACTGATTCGCGAATACGCAGCTATCATCGAGGCTTCGCCGTTTGCCGCGCTCGCAACCTGCGGGCCAGAAGGGCTGGACTGCTCGCCGCGCGGCGATCTCGCCGGCTTCGTCCGCATCCACGATCCGAAAACGCTGATGATGCCGGACCGGCGCGGCAACAACCGTGCCGATTCGCTAAGGAACATCCTTCGCGATCCGCGCGTCGCGCTTCTGTTCCTGGTGCCGGGTTCCGGCACGACACTGCGCGTCAATGGCCGCGCCCACATCACCACCGATACCGGGCTCTGCGCCTCGTTCGCCGTCGAGGGCAAGCCGGCGCGCTCGGTGACGATCATCGAGATCGATGCGGTTTATTTCCAGTGCGCCCGCGCCATCCACCGATCGGAACTGTGGAATCCGGCAAGGCATGTCGACCCGAGATCGCTGCCGACTCCCGGCCAAATCCTGGAAATCACCAGCCGCAAGAACATTGACGGCGAGGTCTACGACAAGGAATGGCCCGAGCGCGCGAAAAAATCGATGTGGTGAAGCAGTTGGTGGTGGAGCACTGGGCTGTCAGGCGGTCTTCAAAACCTCGGCAATCCTACGCATCTGTTCGCCGATCATGTCACATTGTTCCGGCGTCGACTGGCTCATCGCCTTCTCGATCAGCGCCATATGGACCTTCAGCGCCTGCATCAGCAGTGCCTCGCCGGCCTCTGTCAACGTCAGCCTCAGCACGCGCTTGTCCTTCTCGTCGCCCTCGCGGCGCAGCAGGCCACGGGTCTCCAGCTGAGGCAAAAGCATGGTGATGTTGGAGCGGCCGACGAGCAGCCGACGAGCAAGGTCGTGCTGCGACATGCCGGGATGACGGTAGAGGTTCATCAGCACGTCGAGCTGCGCCGGCTTCAGGTCGAGCGGCGCAAGCTTCACCGCCAGGGTGCGTTCCACCACATGGCAGGCGCGCGCCACCGCGACCCAGTTGCGAAAACGCGGGTTGTCCCAGGGCAGGTCTTGCTTAATGTTCATGTTTGAACTATTATGTTCATGCTTGAACCAATGAATGGATCGCCACTATGGCATCATTTGGACTGAAGGTCATCCGCGGCACGTTCGGCGTGGCTGAGCATGTGGCACCGCGACTCACCGGGCGTGCTGCATTCGAGCTGTTCTGCCGCACGCCGCACGAGAAGAGCTTGAGCAAAGGCGAGCGCCGCGCAATTGATCGCGCCGCCGATTTCATGACCCAGGCACGCCATCACCGGCTAAAGACCAGAACCGGCTGCGTCATGGTGCATGAATTCCGGCCCGAGCCGGGCAGGGCGACTGCCGGCACCGTGCTCGTCATCCATGGTTGGCGTTCGCGCACCGAATACATGCGCGCGCTGATCGAAGCCTATCGCGATGCCGGCTACAAGGTGGTCTCGCTCGATCTGCCGGGCCACGGCCAGTCGCAGGGCCGCCGGCTTACCCTGGTCAGTGCGGTCGATGCGGCACGGGTTGCCGGCGAATGGTTCGGCCCGTTCGCGGCCATTGTCGGCCATTCCTTCGGTGGTGCCGTTGCCGCCAACGCCGTCGCCGGTTCGATCAGGAACATCCCGCGATTGGCGGCCGGGCGGCTGGTGCTTATCGCCGCGCCGAGCTCGCTGCCGGCGATCTTCGCTGATTTCAGCCGCATGCTGAATGTCGGCTCGCGCTCGCAGGCCGCCATGGCCGACCGGGCCGAGCGCATCGCCGGCCGGCCGTTGCACGAGTTCACCGGTGACCGCCAGCTCGCAAGCACGCCGCTGCCGACGCTGGTGATCCACGCGCCGGACGACCGCGAAGTGTCCGCCGAGCATGCAAGGCTCTACACGCGCGCCGGAGACCATGTGCGGCTTTACTGGGCCGACGGGCTCGGCCACCGCCGCATTCTCGCCGACAGGGGTGTGGCGGAGCGTGCCGTTGGCTTCGTTGCCGGCAGACTGGAGCCGTCTCTGCAGTGACCTGAATATCGTTCTTGTCAGCCGGTTTCGACCGTCACGCCGCCCCGGTGCTGGCCATCGCTATCCAAGCCGCCATTGCCCCGGCCACCGTCGCCAGAAGAGCCGAGCGCGACGCGCCGTCGCGCGCCTGGATCGACATGCCGTGCTGCACGGTCGCGTAGAAGGTCGCGGCTGTACCGCAGTCGAAATCGGCCGGCAACTCCCCCTCGGCCACGCCACGCTCGAGCCGTCTCAGCAAGGCTTCGCGGTTTTCGGCGCGGCGACGGCGCAGATCATCGCAGATGGCGCCGCGGCTTGAGTCCTGGTGCAATGCGCCGAGCGCGATCAGGCAGCCTTGCGGGCGACCGGTCTGTGAATAGGCCCTGGCCGTCTGCCGCAGGAACCGCTCGACCGCCTGGCGCGCGGTCGGCGCCTTTTCCAGCGCGGACCAGATCTCGGTTCCCTCGACCCGCGTGTAAAGCTCGGTTGCCTCGAGAAACAGCGCTTCCTTGCTGCCGAAGGCGGCATAGAGGCTGGGAGAGTTGATGCCCATTGCAGCGGTCAGGTCGCTTATCGACGCGCCCTCATAACCCTTGACCCAAAACACTTCCATTGCGCGCCGCAAGGCGGCGGCTCGATCGAAGGTGCGGGGGCGGCCTCGTTCCGGCATGGCATCCTTTCTGTATTGATCGATACATAATTCGGTTGACGTGGTTCAGCAAGGCTGGCAGATATTTATGTATCAATCACTACAAAATGGAGAAGCAGGTGTCATCCAGAAGCTTGAACGGCAAGGCCGCCCTCGTCACCGGCGGCAGCCGCGGCATTGGTGCGGCGATCGCAAGAAGGCTCGCGGCCGACGGCGCAGGCGTGGCGATCACCTATGTGAATGGCGAGGAAGGGGCGCGTGCGGTGGTCAGGGAAATCGAGGCGGCCGGCGGCCGGACCTTTGCCATCAAGGCCGACAATCGCGATGCTGGTGCGATCGAGGCGGCAGTCGATGAGGCAGCAAAAGCCTTCGGACGGCTCGACATCCTGGTCAATAGCGCCGGCATCTGGCGCGCTGCGCCGATCGATGTCCTGTCGCTTGCCGATTTCGATGAGACAATGGAGGTCAACCTCAGAGCCCCGTTCGTCGCCGCCAAGGCGGCAGCAGCGCATATGGGCGAGGGTGGCCGGATCATCTCGATCGGCAGCAATCTGGCCGAGCGTGCCACCGACACCGGCCTGAGCGCCTATTCGGCCAGCAAGGCTGCCTTGGTTGGCCTGACCAAGGCCTTTGCACGCGATCTCGGTCCGCGCGGCATCACCGCCAATGTCGTCCATCCGGGGTCGACCGATACCGACATGAATCCGGCAGCCGGCCCGCACGCCGAGCATCAGCGCCAGAAGATGGCGATGCCTCGCTTCGGCACGGCCGACGAGATCGCCGGCATGGTCGCCTGGCTTGCCGGTCCCGAAGGGCGCTTCGTGACAGGCACGGCATTGACCATCGACGGCGGCGCCAACGCTTGAGGCTTGGCTCACGGGCACTACCATTGATCGGGGGCGATGGCGGATCGGCTCGACCCGTCACGATCTTGTGAAACCGTTCTGCAACAGACGTTCCGAAATTTATGGAAGCTTAACGAAATCAGTATGAATCAGTGTAGTCACGCCTTACATCCGCCATGCGGTGGGCGAGACCGTGAAAGCGGCGCGGAATGGGATCCGGTTCAACCGGAGCGGGTGATCCATGAAACTCTTTGGAAACAAAGCAACCGTGCTGCCGTTTGCGGTGGCCGCGGCAATGCTGGCCTTCGGGGCGCCGAAGGCTGAAGCGCAAGGGTTCTTCGACATGCTTTTCGGCGGCGGCGTCAAACACGCACCGCCGAAAGGTAACTTTCCGCCGCCACCGTCAAAATACAAGCCGAAGCCCAAGGCGCCGGCCGCTTCCGGTGGTGGGGGCGGTGGTGGTGCGCAAATCAGCGGCCCGTCCTATTATACCTACAAGAGCGATCCGCTGGTGCGCGTCGATTTTTCGGCACTGTCGGCAGCGCCTGAACCAGCAACGCCTCAGGACGCTGCTTTCGAGCCGGCGGCCACCGGGGCTGCATTCCGCGAAGCCATTGCCGGCCTCGACGGCTATGACCTCTACGCCGAGAAGGACACCGCCAAGGCGCTGATCGCCTATTACTCGGCCAATCCGGATTTCATCTGGGTGACGGGAACCAGTCCCAGCAGCCGTGCCCAGGATGCCGTGCGGGTGCTGGGCGAGGCCGCGAGCTACGGCCTGACGCCCGCCGACTACACCGTCGAAGTTCCGGCAGCAGGCACATCGGCGGGCAATGTCGATGAACGCCTGAAAGAGCTGGTCCGCTTCGAGATGGCGCTGTCGGCGCGTGTCCTGCGCTACGCCCGTGACGCACAAAGCGGCCGCGTCGATCCCAACCGCATGACCGGCTACTACGATTTTCCGCCGAAGCCGCTCGACATGGAAGGGGTGCTGAAGACGCTGGCCCATACCCAGCAAGTGCGCACTTATCTCGAGTCACGGCATCCACAGAATTCCGAGTATCAGGCGCTGCGCGTCGAACTGGAAGCGCTCCAGGCCAGCGCCGAAGACGAAATCACCATCGATCCCAACCTGCTGTTGAAGCCGGGGCAGACCAGCCCCGAGCTGCCGAAGCTTTTGACAAAGATCGCGCGCAATCTCGATGACGAGATGGGCGGCGCCTATGGCGAGGTCCTGGCGAGGCTCGCCGCCAGCGAGGTCTACGATCCGGAGCTGGTGCCGGTGATCAAGGCGGTGCAGAAACGGGCCGGCATGAAAGGCGACGGCGTCATCGGCCCGCGTACCGTTGCATCGTTGGCCGGAACGTCCAAGGCCGACAAAATTCAGAAGGTTCGGGTTGCGCTCGAAGAGTTGCGCTGGTTGCCTTCCGACCTTGGCAGCCCGCGCGTCTTCATCAACCAGCCGGCTTTCACCGCGAGCTATATCGATGATGGCGAGGAGAAGCTGAAGACCCGCGCCGTGGTTGGCAGGCCCACCAACCAGACTGCTTTCTTCTATGACCAGATAGAGCAGGTCGACTTCCATCCCTATTGGGGCGTGCCGCAGTCGATCCTGGTCAACGAGATGCTGCCGCGGCTGCGCCGGGATCCTGGCTATCTTGACCGCGCCGGCTACGAGGTGGTCAATGCCCGCGGCAAGCGCATTCCCTCGTCCTCGGTCAATTGGGGCGCCTACGGCGCAAAGATACCCTACGGCGTGCGCCAGCTGCCGAGCGAGGCCAACGCGCTGGGCGAGCTGAAGATACTGTTCCCCAACAAGCATGCAATCTACATGCACGATACGCCGCAGAAGTCGTTTTTCCAGCGCGACATGCGTGCGCTCAGCCATGGCTGCGTTCGCTTGCAGGATCCGCGCGGCATGGCCGCTGCCGTGCTCGGCACCTCGGTCGACTACATCGAGGACAGACTGAAACACGGACATTCGACCGAGGACGTGACACGCAAGATCCCGGTCTATGTCGCCTATTTCACCGCATGGCCGGACCTGTCCGGTACCGTCGAATACTTCAACGACGTCTACGGCCGCGATACAAGGCTGCAGCAGGCACTCGACAGCACGGAAGCGGTGCGTTCGCCGGCAAGCTGACGAATGCGGTTCTAGCGCTGAAACAGCGGACGCCGGAAACCGGCGTCGCGTCCGGCGATGAGCCAATAGACCAAGCCCGCGACAACGCCTGCGGCGGCAATGATGCCGATATCGGCCCAGCGCTCCGGGTTCGTGTCATCCGGTACACTGGGCCAGATCAAGGCGAAGCCGCCAACCGCGGCCGCCGCGCCGAAGACCATGTGCAGCCAAAAACTGCGCAGCGAGAAAAACTCGGCAATCAGTGCGAAGATCAGCGTCTGCAGGCCGGTCAGCACGATCGTCAGAAAATAGATGAACATGCCTAGCGGCGGCAACAGCAGCACCGCAACGGGGGTGACACCCATGACGTCGAAATAATTCGGCGCATTTGGCAGCGAACTCAGCCCGCCATAGATCGCCGCCACCGCGATCAGCCCAACCAGTACCGCTATGAAATAACCCGCGAGCATCATCAGAAAGCGTTTCAATACGTGCTTTACCGTCGCCATGCCCACCCCCGCGCGCAATGATAGCACCGCAGTCAGCCATCAAAGTCATATCTGCGCAAGTGCATGCCCAAGGCCGGGTGCCTCCGGGCGCGCCTTTTTCGAATGCTGACCTTTGCAGGCAGCGACTATTTCGGCGCGGCTGTCACCGGATCGTAGGTGATTTCGACTTTCGCCTTGTCGCTCGTGTAATAAATGACGGTGTAGCCATCGCTGTCCCAATCGATTTCCTTGATGTAGCGGAAGTCGTCGCGCTGCTCGACCTTGGCGATGATTTCCGACAGCTTCTTGGCATTCTGCGGCGGCACCGGATTTTCGTCCGCGGCAAAGGCCGATCCGCCGACAAGCAGCACGGCGGCCGCCAAAACAAGTCTGGACATGGCTTTCCCTCACATCTCGATCAGCAGAAACTCGTTTCTATGTAGGTTTGTTCCGGGATAGCGGACCGTTGCGCTACAAGGAGGCGCCGTCCGTACCTGATTTATGGCTGCCGAAAGAAAGGCAGCTCGCTAAAAATCATGATGCGGCGAGGGGGCGACCTGCAGCTGCGAGGTAAGCCGGGTCATAGGCCGTGTAGCGCTCCGTAACGCCCGGCCGCCTGTGTCCGAGCTGGGTGGCAGTGTCCCACTCACTCACGCCCTCTCGGCGCATCCAGCGGGCCGCTGTGTGCCTCAGGCTGTAGGGATTAACCTTGTCATCCAGTCCCGCAGCAACGCGGGCAGCACGCCACTCAGTTTTGACATCCTGCACCGGCGCTGTCTTGTAAGGCAGAATAAATACCAGCCAGAGAATCATGTGGCAAAGCCCACTTCTTGACCAGCGATTTCGAGCGTTAGCGTGTATAAGCGCTCTAGGGAAGAGCTTGGGAGGATGGTTTGGCGGCAAACCCGGTCGGTACTATTGAAATCACTGTCGACGGCGCTTGGGATATTCAGGACTTGTTTCATCTGTCCGAGAGCCTGACTGAGAGTTACGGCTACTTCCTGCCGTTAGTGGCGCAGGATGAGGACACGCGGGCTCAGCTGCATTCCATCGTTCAGGCGCAGTTTTGGCGCGGCGACATCGAGACCCGGCGCTTTGGGCTGTTTCTCTATCGCCAAATCCCGAAGGACGACGGCCTACGCATCAAGTCCTTCCACTACTCTTCGCCAGGCACCCTGATATTGGTCGGCATCCTGCCGGCACTCTTGCTTGCGGCGCGCGTGGCCAGCAAGTGGCTGGACGTGTCGGAGAAGCTGTTCGACCTCTACGCCAAAATCGAAAAATACTTCCTGAAGCGGAGGAACCTGGTCAAGCCCGGCCGTAAGACAGAGATAGACGACCAAATGGGGTTCGACCTGGACGAAGCCCGCGTGTTGCTCTTTCAGCTTTCCGAATGCCTTGGCTTTGACGAGGAATCGACGGAGCGGATTTGTGCCATCGTTGGCAATCCGGTGTCGGCCCTGAAATTCATGGTGGCGATGTGCAATGAGGCGCGCAAGCTGTCCGCGCTGGAGCGGGAAGGCCTGTTGAAGCTCCCGCGCATCGGTAACCACAACATCAAGGTGCTGCCCCCGGTAAAGGCACTGGACGGGCGCCAGAACACGCGGAGCGGGGTTGTGGTGCAGACCCGGAAGCGCCGGAAGGTCAAGAAGCCGGGCGCCGCTTGACATTCTTCCGCCACTTATCCCAGCCGCTGCCTTTGCTGCGGTCGAGCGCATAGTAGGTTTCGCCGCCGAACTCCCACGCCATCGCCTCAGCATGCTCCGGCTCCTTGAACCGGAAGCCGAGGTATTCCCGGTAATCGCGCCGGATGAAGGCGTGGCGCTCAGCCGTCCCCATTGCCGCCGCCCGCCCGTGGGCAGGCTCATAGGCCTTCTCGCAGCAGTTTTCCCCACGGAATCAAGGCATGGTACGGCCAAAAACGGTCTAGGCATCGGAGTTGATGCCCTTGTGGCGGGCTGGCATGGTGACCTCGCGAACGTTCTAGGAATATATTCCTTGTTTGTTCCAGAGGAGTCAAGGCCATGTCGGGAGATTGCAATTGTTAAATACTCCAGCTAGTCTCCGCTTGTAACAGAGGGGGGACTTGCATGCGTAAGCTAATCGCATTACTCGCTTTTTCTACCTTACTTGCCACATCGGCGTTTGCTTTCTACTCCGATCCGGCTACGGAAGCCTCGGTAAAATTGCATCGGCAAGTGCCAATTCCGATGAGTAAGAAATTCAAAGAGGTTGCTTGCACAAATCGAGGTTCAGCATGTGGGGAATCTTACCCCGACGTGAGTTGCTGCAATAGTTGTTACATTCCGCCCGATAACTCGAACGGGCAGTGCACCTAATAGGCTGGACGATGCAACTGGGGCGTTTTTTAGATGCGGTCACTGTACGAGGAAACGCTCCAGCATCTGTTTGCGGGTTAGCACGTTCGAGCGGATCGCCAGCTTCACGTCGCGGATGAACGCGGCCAGCGAAGGCAGCTTGTCTTCACCGCGGATTGCCATTTGTAGGCCCCGTATTGGTAGCTCACCATGTCATTGCTCTCACAAATCGATTGAGCGCCCGATTTGTAGGCATCTTCGTCCGAGATATCCTGCAACCGCTCTACCCGTACGCTGACGATTTCCAAGAGGATGCGAGAAAGCTCACGCCCAAGTCGGATACGACGGTATCAAGCGAGGGAAGCTGGAGCGGGTCACTCGCGGCACGTTCTGGATTAAGGGCAAGCCGATTCCTACGGCTGCGGAGCGAAGGGGCTAATAGCACCGTGCCTACGGCACCCCCAACCGCCCGCCCAAGCGGTGCGATTGGAGAACCAGGTTGCGTCTGTGCTTTTCCGCCGAGATTCTGCGCTCGGCAAAGGTCTTTTTGGTTTACGCGCCAGTTACGCGCCAGTGAGCTTTTTTGGAAAAAAGATGGCTGGGTCAAATCATCTAACCGTTTTAGTAGGTTAGATGGTGGGCGATGCAGGGATTGAACCTGCGACCCCACCCGTGTGAAGGGTGTGCTCTCCCGCTGAGCTAATCGCCCGCTCGTTGCCCGAAGGCCAAGCGCGCCGCGATATAAGGGAGGCCGGCCTGCTAAGTCAACCACTTGTCGGTCGGCATTTGGCGGTCCGCCCGATGGACAGCTTTCAGCCTTCTGCCGCGGCCATCAGCCCTTGCACCAGATCGAGCGTCAGCGAATCGAAATGCGAGATCACCGCCGACGGTTCGAACTCTCGCACATGACGGTCGGTGTAGCCGAAATCGACTGCCACTACCGGAATCCCGGCGGCTTTCGCCGTGTCGATGTCGGTCTGCGAATCACCGACCATCAGTGCACGGTGCGGGTCGCCGCCGGCGCGCGCGATGGTCTGCGTGAGATGGCGCGGGTCGGGCTTGCGGAACGGAAAACTATCCTGACCGCAGATCGCCGCGAAATGCCTGGTCATACCGAGCGCCTCGATCAGCGCCACCGAATTGGCCTCGTATTTATTGGTGCAGATGGCCAGCAGGTAACCGGCTGCCTCGAACCGTGCGATCGCCTCGGGGACGCCGGGGTAGGGGCGCGACTTGCCGGGGATGTTAACGGTGTAATGGTCCAGAAACAGCTTGAGCAGGCGGTCGTGCTCCTCCACTGCCAGCGACCTGTGCTGCGCTGCGTGAGCGCGCTCGATCATCACCCGGCCGCCATGGCCGACGAAGCGCTTGAAGCCGGCTTCGTCGACGGCCGCGAGCTGGCTGGCGGCAAGGCTGTGGTTGAGACTGTCGAGCAGGTCCGGCGCCGTGTCGATCAGCGTCCCGTCGAGGTCGAACACGATGATCGGTCGGGTCATGGCCTGTCCTGTGACGATTTGATTGCCGGCAGGCGATAAACGCTGCGGCCCGTTCAGGCAAGCCGGCTTATCCACCGCGGGCAAGGTCCTTTGACCAGCCCGGCAAAAATGCTACGAGCGCCGAAACAAATCTCGGGACCCGGCATGGATGCGAGGCAATTGAAGGTTGAGGCCGCGCGGGCAGCGCTTGCCCATGTCACGGATGGCATGCGGCTCGGCATCGGCACCGGCACGACGGCGGACGAGTTCGTCCGGCTGCTCGCCGACAAGGTCGCCACCGGCCTGACTGTCATCGGCGTGCCGACCTCGGAGCGCACCGCCGTCCTTTGCAGCGAGCTTGGTGTGCCGCTGTCGACCCTCGAGGAAACGCCCGAGCTCGACCTCACCATCGACGGCGCCGACGAGATCGATCCGGCGCTGACATTGGTCAAGGGCGGCGGCGGCGCGCTGCTGCGCGAAAAGATCGTCGCGGCGGCCTCCGCCCGCATGATCGTCATCGCCGACAGCTCCAAGATGGTCGAGATGATCGGCCGTTTTCCGCTGCCCATCGAAGTCAACCGGTTTGGCCTGCGCGCCACCGAAATTGCGGTCGGCGCGGCGGCTGCAAACCTTGGCCTTTCCGGCCCTGTTACATTGAGGATGACGGGGAGCCAGCCATTTGTTACAGACGGCGGCCATTTTATCCTCGATGCATCTTTTGGCCGCATTCCGGATACAAGAGCGCTTTCGAATGCTCTCCACGCCATTCCGGGCGTGGTCGAGCATGGTCTTTTCATCGGGCTGGCATCAACGGCCATCATAGCCGGCGGCGACGGCATCCAAACCGTCCATGCCGCCCGAAAATCAGGGAGTTTTACCGATCATGATGTTGCATAACCGGGTTGGCCGCTTTTTTGCCATTCTGGCGGCCTCGGCCGTTTTCGCGTTTTCGTCGCCTGCGTTTTCGCAGGACGTCACCGATGCGCATTTGAAGGCGGCGCGCGCCGCCGTCACGGCGATCCATGCGACGGATACGTTCGACAGCATCCTGCCGCAAGCGGCCGCGGCACTGGAGCAGCAGCTGATCCAGAAGAACCCGGACATGCAGGAACTGATCGCCAAGACGATCAACGAGAAGGCGATGGCCCTGGCATCGCGCCGCGCCGACCTGGAAAAGGAAGCGGCGCTCGCCTATGCAAAGGTGTTCTCGGAAAAGGAACTCAATGAAATTGCCGCGTTCTACAATTCCGATTCCGGCAAGAAGCTGCTCGACAACGGCCCGATCGTGACGCGCGAACTGGTGAAGGCTGCCGAGATCTGGCAGAACGGCCTGGCTCGCGATCTCGCCCAGCAGGTCGGCGAGACCCTGGGTGCAGCGGCGAATGCCAAGGCGCCGGCTGCACCTGCCGACGGTACCGCTCCGGCCGATGGTGCAGCTCCCGCGGACGCTACACCGAATTGATTGCGGACTTCCGAGCCGCCTGACCGCCACTGGACCAAAAGCCCGGCAAATCCGGGCTTTTCTTTTGATAGTCGGCAGCCTACCTGTCTCGGGGTTTGAGGGGCAAGGAGTTCAGCCATGGCCGGTTACGACTACGATCTTTTCGTCATCGGCGGCGGCTCCGGCGGGGTGAGGGCGGCGCGCGTCGCGGCCGCACTCGGCAAGCGTGTCGGCATTGCCGAGGAATACCGCTATGGCGGCACATGCGTGATCCGTGGCTGCGTGCCGAAGAAGCTCTATGTCTACGCCTCGCAATTCCCCGAGCATTTCGCCGACGCCGCCGGTTATGGCTGGACGGTGCCTGAGGCGCGTTTCGACTGGCAGACGCTGGTCGCCAACAAGGACCGCGAAATCAGCCGGCTGGAGGCCATCTACAAGAAGAACGTGCAGGGCGCCGGCGGCGAGGTCTTTCATTCGCGCGCCACCCTGGTCGGTCGGCATGTGGTGCATCTTCTCGGTGAGGATCGCACCGTTACCGCCGACCAGATCCTGATCGCTACCGGCGGGCGACCGGCGCCGCATCCGGCATTGCCCGGCCATGAGCACTGCATCTTTTCCAACGAGGCCTTCGACCTCAAGGAACTGCCGAAGGCAATCATGATCGAGGGCGGCGGCTATATCGCCGTCGAATTCGCCAACATCTTTCACGGCCTCGGCGTCGACACGACGCTGGTCTACCGCGGCAAGGAGATCCTCAGCCGTTTCGACATGGACCTCAGACGCATGCTGCACGACACGATGGAAAAGAAAGGGATAAAAATCCTCTGCCACGCCGTATCAGAGTGGGTCAGGAAGCGGCCTGACGGCCGGCTCGACGCGCTTGTCACCGGCGGCACGGTGCTGACGGTCGACCAGGTCATGCTCGCCATCGGCCGCATTCCCAATACCGAGAACATGGGCCTGGAAGGCGTCGGCATCGAGATGACCAAAACCGGGGCAATCCACGTCGACGAATACTCCCGCACGAACATCGACAACATCTGGGCAATCGGTGACGTCACCCATCGCGTGCAATTGACGCCGGTGGCAATCCACGAGGCGATGTGCTTCGTCGAGACCGCCTTCAAGGACAAGCCGACGGCGCCCGACCATGACACGATCGCTACCGCAGTCTTTTCGCAGCCCGAGATCGGTACGGTCGGCCTGTCGGAGGATGAGGCGGCAAAGCGCTTTTCGGATGTTGAAATCTACCGCGCCACCTTCCGGCCGATGCGGCACACACTTTCCGGCCGCGACGAAAAGATGCTGATGAAGCTGGTCGTCGACGGCGCCTCGAAAAAGGTCCTCGGCGCCCACATCCTCGGGCCGGATGCCGGCGAAATGGCGCAGCTTCTCGGCATACCGCTGAAGGCCGGCCTGACCAAGGATGATTTCGATCGCACCATGGCGGTGCATCCGACCGCCGCGGAAGAACTCGTCACAATGTACAAGCCGACTTACCGGGTGAGAGATGGTGAGCGGGTCTGACGCGACAAGAACCCATCGCGGCAACGAGATTGCCGCGATGGAAGTGCGTGAGTTTTCTTACAGCAACGTTCCGCGCAGGATCACCAGCGCCACAGAAAAATAGATCACCAGCCCGGTGACGTCGACCAGCGTGGCGACGAACGGGGCCGATGCGCTGGCCGGGTCGAAGCCCATGCGCTTCAGGGCGAACGGCAGCATCGATCCAGACAGCGAGCCGAAGGTGACGATGCCAACCAGCGTGGCGCCGATCGTCATTGCGATCAGCGGCCAGTGCGGGCCGTAGTCGTAGAAGCCGAGATACTGCCAGAGCGCGATGCGGCAGACGCCGACCACGCCAAGAATCGAGCCAAGCACCAGGCCGGTGGGCAGCTCGCGCAATGCCACCCGCCACCAGTCGCCAAGGCCGATCTCGCGCAGCGCCAGCGCCCGGATGACGAGCGAGGTCGCCTGCGAGCCGGAATTTCCGCCGGAGCTCATGATCAATGGAATAAATAGCGTCAGCACGATCGCCTTTTCCAGCTCGCCCTCGTAGCTCTGCATCGCGTTGGCGGTCAGCATCTCGCTGATAAACAGCGCGCACAGCCAGCCGGCGCGTTTCTGGATCATCGCCAGAAAGCCCATCTTCATATAGGGCTCGTCGAGAGCCTCCATGCCGCCGAAACGATGCACATCCTCCGTCGTTTCCTCGATCATTGTGTCGATAATATCGTCGATGGTAACGATGCCGAGCAGTCTGCCGTTGTCCACGACCGGAACGGCGAGCAGATCATATTTCGAGATCAGCTGAGCAACCTTTTCACTATCGGTCAGCGGTGAAACGGTGATAGGCGCGCGATCCGGCGCTATTGCCATGATCAGCTGATCCGGCTCGCCAGCGATCAGTCGACGCAGGCTGGTCGAGCGCAACAGGACATGCGTTTGCGGATCGACGATGTAGATCGCGTAGACGGTTTCGCGAGTCCGCTCCACCTTGCGGATATAATCCAGCGTGCGGGCCACGCTCCAGTCCGGCGGCACGCTGACATATTCGGTCGTCATGAGCGAGGCGGCGCTGCCCTCGGGATAGCCGAGAATGGCAAGCAGCGTCGCGCGCAGCGGTGGCGCCAGGCCGCCGAGCAGTTCGGAACGAGCCGGCTCGTTCAGATCGCGCAGTATGTCGGCGGCGCGGTCGACCGACATGGCGGCAAGCAGTCTGCCTGCCTTGATGCGGGGCAGCGCCTCCACCAGTTCGGAAGCGCCGTCGAGTTCAGGCTGGTCGAAGATCTCGACCAGCCGCTCGAACGGCACTTCGCAAAGCAGCGCCGATGCCGTCTCCCGGGGCTCCTGGTTCAAGGCCTCGACGATGTCGGCGACGTGTTCGTTGGCAAGTACGCGAGCGATGGCGATGGCATCGCCGCCCGCGACAGGGGAAAACTCGTTCATGGCTCACTCCTTGCCGTCCGGCAGGACGTGAGCCTGTCAGGTCACGTCAAGCGGACGGCGGTTGCGTTCGACTGTGACTGTCGCCAGGCATGGCGCGGTGACCTTTCTGCTCGCGGGTTCGAGTTGAGATTCTGCAAGCCGGCGCAACATAGGAGCGCGCCTTGCCGAGTCAATCGCGAGAGCGGGTTAAAGCGGCGGCAAACCGACTGGATCGCGAGACTGTGATCGGGCGACGTGGCAGGCTGGCTGGATGCCGGCAGTGGTGCCCGCGGCTATCTCTGCTTCAGCCGGCGGGGAAAGCGCAGCCATTTGTCCTCGGCCGGCCGCGTCGGCTGCGTGAGGATGGTGGTGAGCTCTACCGGCAAGCTCGGAACCAGCGGCTTCTTGGTGGCGACGCCGTCGGCGATCGCAACCACGCTGTGGTAGAATTCGGTGCCCGCGAGCGATCTCGGCGGCGTCGCCTCATGCATGATCGAGATCACAGTTGCATCAGGGCAATTGTCCTTGATCGCCTGATGGAAGGCGATCCGTCCTTCGGGATCGAGCGCGCCGGTGGCTTCATCGAGGAACAGTAGTCCCGGCTGCTGCAGCACGATGCGGGCGACGACGAGCTTCTGTTTCTGCCCACCCGAAAGAACCTGATCCCAGATCTTTCCTTCACGGCTCTCATCGGCCAGATGCTCGATGAAGTCGCCGAGGCCGGCCTTGTGCAAGGCGGACGCGACCTGCACGTCGGCATAATCATGCTCGGAACCGGGCAGGCAGACCAGTTGCTTCAGTGAAACCTGCTGCAGCTTCACCTCCTGGGCGGCGTAGAAACTCCTGACCCCTTCCGGGAAGACGATGGTGCCGCGACCGTAAGGCCACAGCCCGTTGATCGCCTTGATCAGCGAGGTCTTGCCGCAGCCGGATTCGCCCTTGAGGAAAGTCCACTCGCCACGCCGGAAGCGCAAATTTGCAGCACTCAGGAAGGGCGTTGCGTCCTCGCCCTGATGCGCCAGTTCGAGCTTCTGGATGGTCAGGCCGAAAACCGGGTTTTGGCGGTCGTAGCGAAAATCGGAGCGGCCGGTCTGCTGATAAAATTCCTGCGGGTGCTGGACGTTTTCGATCGCGTTTGCGAGTTCGGTGACGCGCTGGCTGTTGGCCCGCAGCGCGGCGATGGCAGGCATGACGTGGATGAACCACGAGCATTGACTGATCAGCGAGTTGACCATCTCGGAGCCGGTTATGTAGCCCTTGAGATCGAAGCCGTTATGGATAAAGGGAACCAAGCCTGGCCCGTAGGCGACAATGCGGGCACCGATGAAATTGTAGATCAGCTCGAACGAATTGTAGCCTGTGTTGACGATGTTCAGCCGCGCCCAGGTGCGGTCGATGTCGACATAGCGCTGGCTGTGCACTGCCTTCTGCACGTTCTCGCCTTGCGATGCGGCGACATGAAAACTGCGGCGCAGAAACGTGATCAGCTCGCCGCGATAGCTGCCTTCGGCCTGCTGCATCCTGACATTGAGTCGTTCCAGCAGCCTGCCCAGCTTGACCGCGATCCAGGTGTTCAACGGCACGTAGGTGGCGACCGCCAGAAAGGCGAGGACGGCGCTGCCATAGCTGCCGAGGAACTCCAGCCCTTTGACCTCCGCCGAGTGTGCAAGCAGTTGCTGGCCAACGAAATACAATGAAGTAGCAACGGCCAGAACCCCCATCGCGAGGCCGATGGCTCCGCCCGTCATATCCTTGATCGATTCCTGGATGCGCTGATCGATATTGTCGGGAGCGGCGGCACCTGACGAGCCATGCTGAGCGTGGAAATGCGTGTGATTGGCGTCAAGCAGGGCTTCGTTGAACTGGCTGTCCAGCCAGCCGCGCCACTTGCGATGCAACGTTGCGGATACCAGGCTGCGGATACCGGTAAAACCCGCATCCTTGAGCAAGACCAGGAGGACAAGTATCCCGGCATTGGTCAGCAGTGTCTGAAGCGGGGTGGTGTTTGCGGCATCGTGGAAAAAGGCGATCGAGTTGACCAGCTCTCCGGATGCCACGGCAAACCACACGCCTGACTTGCTGGAGAGCGCGGTGAGCAGGGCGATCACCAGCGTCAACGTCCAGGCTTCCACCCACCGGTCCGAGAACCAGTAGGCCCGCATCAGTCCCCAGAAGCTGCGCATCGACGATACGGGCGTCAGGGGCGACGGCCTTGCGGCACCGCGGAGCCATTTTTCCGATATTGAATGTCGCGTTGGTCTATCGACCCGAATCACTATCCCGCCCAAACGATTTTTCTTTTGTTACGGACAGTAACACCAATTGATCATTTTCCATTAGCTTTTCACCAGTCGCAGGTGGCTTAGCTCGCCGGCCGTTGCAGTAGAGCAACAGAATGAATGATCACGGCGCTATGCCGTCATGCTTCGAGGGGCGGAATACCAACGCAATTTCAAATAGTTACTTGCCTGAGCCGGAGCAAGCAGTGACCTTCCCTAAGGGAAGGTCTTCACACAGCTTTGTGAACATAGAAGCGCCGTCCAGCGGTCGATCTTTCACAGCCTGAATCGCCTTCACGGCCAGTCCGGCCTCGTCGGCGGCCAGAACGTGACCGTATGATTCGTGGTTGAAGCCGCCTTGTCAGGACCCCGTAGTCGGCCAAGCAATGACTTTGCCGACACAGTCCAGGATGAAGATCAATATCAATTGGCCCGTGCCGTTTTAAGAGCGCGCACAAACCGCGTTTGACAAACACGCGCTTCGGATTGAACCTGGCCGGACGCATCCAGGTTTGAACCAGGGGGAGTTCGCCATGCTTGCACTGACATTTTTTGTCGCGACGCTCGCAACATTTTTCTGGCTGCCGCAAACATATGCCGGCAGCCAGACCGTTCCCGCAAACGCCGAGGGACAGATCGAGTTCAACACGCCGTCCGGCAATATTGGCTGCATCTACACGCCGAAGGGCGGCACCAGCACCTACGAGCCACAGGATGGCGGACCGGAACTGAGCTGTTCGCGTGTCGAGCCCAGCTACGTCACCGTCATCCTCGGTCCGAAAGGTCCGGCGACGCTGATCAAGAATCCGGGCGAGCAAGGCTGCTGCGGCGACGTCACCAGGCTGGCGTACGGCGCCAGCTGGAGTAAGGGCCCGTTTTCCTGCCAGTCATCCACCAAGGGATTGACCTGCACCGGCAAGCATGGCCATGGCTTTTTCGTCAGCAAGGCCAAGGTGACGGTGAAGTAGTCCGACTCAGTTCGCTGTTTCCAGTTCGCCGCGCGCCTTGGCCGCGGCGACCTGGCGGAGCGCATCGGCAAGCGTATCGGCGTCCTGGGCTCCCATCACCGCATATTTGCCTTCAAGCAGAAAGCACGGCACACCCGATATGCCCATGCGCGAAGCGGTGGCGATTTCGGTGCGCACCGCCTCGACATCGGCGTCGGTCGGCAGAAGCGTTTCGACCACGGAGGCATCCATGCCGGCCTCGCGGGCGGCTTCGATCAGCACGGCATGATCGCCGAGATTGGCGCCTTCCTCGAAATTCAGCTGGAACAGCCGGCGCACCAGCCGGTTCTGAATGGCCTCGCCGGCCGTGCCGGCCCAGCGAATGAGACGGTGCGCATCCAGCGTATTGGGCGCGACCTTGATGGCGTCGAAGGCGAAGGAGATGCCTTCAGCCTCGCCCAGCGGTTCGATCCGGGCATGGATTTCGCGGATGCGTTGCTCGCTGCCGAATTTCGCCACCATATAGTCACGGCGGTTCTTGCCTTCGGGCGGGATTGTTGGGTCGAGTTGGAAGGGCCGCCAGCGTATGTGAACGTCGATATCGACGGCGGCAATCGCCTTGTCGAGCCGTTTCTGGCCGATAAAGCACCAGGGGCACACGACGTCGGAGACCACATCGACGGTAATCGAGTTCTCGTCGTTCATCTTGATCTCCTGTTGTGAAGAGGTCACTTCGGTTTGCGCCACCAGGTCGGCAACTGATAACCGTATATGGGCGTCTTTTGCGGATGTTCCAGATAGTTCCAATAAGCGAGCCATTGCTGGTTGTTGTGCTGCGTCGGCACCATGTAGTTGCCGGAGATCAGCAGCCGGTCGAGAACGCGGACGGCGGCGACGGAGTCCTCCTTCGAACGAGCTCTCAGCATCGCCTCGATCGCCGCATCCACCGCCGGATCGGCGACGCCGGCGAGGTTGAACGATCCTTCGGCCTTGGCGGCAGCGGATCCCCAGCGCCCGGTTTGCTCGATACCGGGCGACAGCGAGTTGTTGAAACCGGTCGAGCCGACCAGCACCTCGAAATCGAAACGCTGCTTGCGCGACTGGATCTGATCACCGTCGAGGCTGCGGATGCCGACATCGATGCCGAGCTTCTCAAGGGTGCGCTGATAGATAGCGGCAAGTCGCTCTTCGTCCTGCGAGGCGGTCAGGATCTCGAAACCGAACGGCTTTCCCTCGGGATCGAGCATCGCGCCGTCCTGCACCGTATAGCCCGCGCTCTTCAGCAGCTCGAATGCCGCCTTCAGCACCTTGCGGTCCTGGCCGGAGCCGTCGGTAACGGGCGGCCTGTAGGTGCCGTCCATGACATCTGCGGGCACGCGGCCGGGGTAGGGGGCCAGCAGGGCCTTTTCCTTTTCGCTGGCCGGGTGGCCGAGCGCGGACAACTCGGAATTCTGCCAAAAGCTCATCGTGCGCGTGTATTTGCCGCCGAACAGATTCTTGTTGGCCCATTCGAAATCGTAGAGCATGCCGAGCGCGCGCCGCACGACCGGATTGGAAAATTTCGGCAGCCGCGTGTTGAACAGGAAACCGTTGACCACCGGCGGAATGCCGGTATCGAAAGTTTCGGCGATGACCTCGCCCCTGTGGAAGGCCGGAAAGTCGAGATCGCGCTCGCGCTTGACCGGGTCGCTGTCGTCGTCGATGGCGCAGATGCCTTTCTTGAACGCTTCCTGCTTGGCGTTGGCGTTGAGGAAATATTCGATGGTGATCTGGTCGTAATTGTCGAAGCCGCGCTTGGACGGCACGTCCTTGCCCCAATAGTCCGGATTGCGCTTGAACACGATGCGCTGACCGGGCACGACTTGCGCCACCGTGTAAGGCCCGCTGCCGATCACCGGCTTTAGCGTCGTCCTGTCGAAGGTGTCCTTGTTGAAGGCGTGTTTCGGGATGATCGGCGTCAGCGCAATGATCAAAGGAAATTCGCGGTCGGCCTTGTCGTTGAAGGTGAAGCGCACACTGCGGTCGCCGGTCTTTTCGAGCTTGGCAATCGCTTTCATTCGCTGGCTGTAAGGTGGGCGGCCCTTCTCGGTGAAGACGTCATAGGTAAACAACACGTCTTCCGGCGTCACCGGCTCGCCGTCCGACCATTTGGCGTTGGGATCGAGGTGGAATTCGATGCTCTTGCGCTCGGGATCCATGTCGGCGGTATCGGCGAGCAGGCCGTAGAGACTGAAGGCCTCGTCGTAGTTGCGCTGCATCAACGGCTCGAAGACAAGATTGCCAAAGGCTTGATCCATCATGCCGCGCGCGGTGGTGCGCAGGCTTCTCAGGATGAACGGATTGAGATTGTCGAAGCTGCCGACGACGCAAT
>NZ_JAMYPX010000021.1:0-111153 GCF_040320585.1 Mesorhizobium sp. M0663 | reverse complement strand
TGATTCCAACCCCGCAAGCCAAACCTGCTACCCAACCAAAACTCCCTTGACACCTCTCCGAAGCAGATGTGTGCGCACGCTAGCCCACAAGGGGAGAAGGGAAAGCCGCACGAAGCGGCTCGCCCCTGGAATGGTAAGGGTGAGGGGCGGCGCCGACCTGACGCGATTATTTGAGGCGTAGCCTTATTTTGTTCTTGCTTTGTGCCGGCAGCTATGCTACTAATTTCGGTATGGTGCTAATTGGCTCCAACGACCCGCCGCGTGGCGGGTTTTTTTGTTTCGCCTGAGATCGGGCGAAGTTCACAACAGAATTACGACCGTCGAGATTACCCCAAACAGTGCGATCAGCAGAAAGTCGGCGATCCGGTAGAGTTTCAGTGCCGCCGGATGTCAGGGATAGAGTTCTGGTCGCTTGCGAAGCTGGAGATTGTTCGTGGACCAGGCGGTAATCGTCTATCTTATTCTCAATGATGGTCAGTTTGGTGCCGCTGACGAACGCGAATCCATTTATGCGCTCGAGAATCGGCTAGAGAAAGCTATCGAGGATGCATCGGTCGGCGAGTTTGACGGTGACTTGTTTGGTGAAGGCGAATGCATCCTCTACATGTATGGGCCAAACGCTGAACGACTTTTTGTCGTAGTCGAACCCTTATTGAAATCTTCTCCCGTAGCTGCCGGTGGGTACGCGATCAAAAGGTTTGGCGTGGAAGCCGATCCGAGCGCAAAGGAAGTCCGTGTTACCTGGTAGGTCGGGTTTGCCGACCCATTCGGACGTTCACGCGGCGATGACGATCACCGCGATCACGCCGAACAGCGCGATCAGCAGTAAGTCGGCGACGCGGTAGAGTTTCAGCGCCCGTCGGATGTCGGTGCTCTCGATATCATCGCGCCGGCCGCCTTCGCCCATCAACGCGTCTTCGACCATGACGCCGTCATAGGAGCGGGGGCCGGCGAGCGCCAGGCCGAGCGCGCCGGCCATCGCTGCTTCCGGCCAGCCGGCATTGGGCGAGCGGTGTTTTTTCGCATCGCGCCGCACGGCGTGCCAGGCGCCCTTGGCGTCGGCGCCCTTGACCAGAAAAGCGGCGAGTACGATCAGCAGCGCCGTCAGCCGCGACGCCGGCAGATTGATCCAATCGTCGAAGCGCGCAGCCGCCCAGCCGAAGGCTTCGTGGCGCGGGGTGCGATGGCCGATCATCGAATCGGCGGTGTTGGCGGCCTTGTAGGCGACGCCGCCGGCGAGCCCGCCGATACCGAGCCAGAAGGCCGGAGCGACGACGCCGTCGGAGAAATTCTCGGCCAGGCTTTCGATCGCGGCGCGGCAGACAGCGGCCCTGTCGAGCTTTTCCGGGTCGCGACCGACGATCCGCGAGACGGCAATGCGGCCCATATCCAGTCCGCCGCTGTCGAGTGCGTCGGCGACCGCTTCGACATGCTCGGCCAGGCTCTTCTGCGACAGCAGCGACGTCGCCAGGATTGCGGTGACCAACAAGCCGAGGGGAATGCTCCAAAGCAAGGTTTCGAGCCAGAGGGCGAGGGCGGCCGGCACCAGCACGATCACCAGCAGCGCGACGACGCCCCAGCCGCGACGGTGGGCGTCGGAATCAGTGGCGCGGTTGAGCCTGCGGTCGAGAAAGGATATCAGCCTGCCGAACCAGGTGACGGGATGGCCAATGGCATCGAAGAGCCGGGCCGGGTAGCCGAGTACAAGTTCGATGGCCAGCGACAGGAAAGTGATCAGGATCGGCATGAAGTCTCTTGATGGAGTGACGGCGGCAGTGGACCACGGCGGAAGCCTTGGCCGGGCGAGGGCGCTTTTCCCTCACGCGCCGCTGCCTTTCGTCGACCTCTCGACCGGGATCAATCCGCACTCCTATCCGCTTTTCGATTTGCCCGCCACCGCCCTGTCGCGATTGCCGGAAACAGCGCGCAGCCGCGACTTGGCTGAACGCGCGGCAAGCGCCTATGGCGCCCCGTCGGCGGCGAATGTCGCAGCGGCGCCCGGCACGCAGATCCTGTTGCCGCGCGTCGCTTCGCTGGTCAGCCCGGGCACGGCGCTGGTGCTCGGGCCGACTTATGCCGAGCATCGGCGGGCAGCGGCGATCGCCGGCCATGCGGCGGCTGAAGTCGATGATTTCGAAGCCCTGGCGGCGGCCGATCTTGCCGTCGTCGTCAATCCCAACAACCCGGACGGGCGCGTCGTCGAGCGCGAAAGATTGCTTCGATTTGCCGGGACATTACGCGCCAGAGGTGGGCTGCTGGTGGTCGACGAGGCCTTCATGGATGTCGGCCCGCGCAGCGAAAGCCTGGCCGGCGACGTCGACCAGGGCGGCATCGTCGTGCTGCGTTCGTTCGGTAAGTTCTTCGGCCTGGCCGGCCTGCGGCTTGGCTTTGCACTGGCCGATGCGCTGACGGTCGAGCGGCTGGAGGCGCAATTCGGGCCATGGGCGGTTGCCGGGCCGGCGCTCGAATACGGCATAAGGGCGCTTGCCGATACCGGCTGGCAGGCCGGGATGCGGCGCCGTCTGGCCGAGGATGCCGCACGGCTCGATACGCTGTTCGGCTGCTTCGGCGTGCCTGTCGCCGGTGGCACCGCGTTGTTCCGCTATATCAGGCTGGCGGGCGCCGCCGGCCTGTTTTCGGTGCTCGGCCAGCGCGGCATCCTGCTTCGGCATTTCGCCGATCGTCCGGATGTGCTGCGCGTCGGCCTGCCGGGAGCCGACGAAGAATGGCGGCGGCTCGAATCCGCACTTGCCGGCTGGGCCTCGCGGCGCGACGATGATGCCAAGGGAGAAACTACCCAATGATCCACGTCTGTTCGCTGTCCAAAGTCGAGGAAACGGTAACGAAGACCGGGGCCGGCCGGCTGCTTTCGCTGCTTGCCGCCGGAACGGAGGTGATGCGACCGGCCTCGATCACCAGGGAAAACCATCTGCATCTGGTCATGCACGACATTGCGGTAGCGCAGGAGGGCATGACGATGCCGGGCGAGGAGCATGTCTTGAACCTGCTCGATTTCGCCCGCCAATGGGATCGCTCGCGGCCGCTGGTGGTGCATTGCTATGCGGGCATCAGCCGCTCGACAGCCTCGGCCTATATCATCGCGGCAGCGCTGGCGCCGAAGCGCGACGAGGCCGAGTTGGCCGAGACGCTGCGCGCGCTGTCGCCCACGGCGACACCCAATCCGCGGCTGATCGCAATTGCCGACGCACTGCTCGATCGCAGGGGCCGGATGATCGAAGCGATCCAGGCGATCGGGCGCGGCGCGGATGCTTTCGAAGGCACGCCGTTCGAATTGAAAATCTGAGCCTAAAAACAAATTCCAGCAAAAGTGCGCAGGAGTTCTAGGACACGGCCAAGGGGCGAATGATGATCGGGAGAATTTTGGCCATCGTTGTTGGCGTGGTCTGCGCGACAGGCAGCGCCATGGCCGCGTCCATGCCGGCTCTCAAGTCGATCGACCTGGCAGCGCTCCAAGCCACTGTCGAGGGTTTGGCCAAGGAACTTATGCTGCCCGGTGCCATGGTTTTGCTCAAGACTCCGCGGGGCAACCTCGTCTTCGGCTACGGTACGACTGAACTGGGTGCCACGAACCCGCCGCGCGCCGATACCCACTTCCGTGCGGCCTCGAACACCAAGACGATGACCGCCGCTGTCATCGTGCAACTGGTGCAGGAGGGGAAACTGAGCTTCGCCGATCTGATCTCGAAATACGTCCAGCGCGTTCCCAACGGCGACGAGATAACCATTCGGCAGCTCATAACAATGCGGAGCGGCCTCCCTAACTTCACCAATGCGCCGGAACTTGCCGAAAGCCTGGACAAGTATCCTTACAGGGTATGGACCGCTGATGAAGTACTCGGCATGGCGTTCAAACGGCCGCCGGACTTCGCGCCGGGTGCCGAATTCGAGTACAACAACACCAACTACTATCTGCTCGGCCTTGTTGCCGAGAAGATCGACGGCAAGCCGCTCTCGACCATCTTCCGGGACCGCCTGTTCGGGCCGCTCGGCATGAAGAACACGGCGTTGCCGCCGAGCACGTCGAACGCCATCCCCGAGCCATACTCAAACGGCTATCTCTACGGCAGTACTTCGTACGCCCTGGCTGATGCGCCCTATCCGGACGACCTCCAGGCTGCGGCCAGGGCGGGAACGCTCAAGCCCAACGACGACACATGGCAGAACCCGTCCGCCTATTTTGCGGCTGGCGGAGTCATCTCCACCGCGGATGACCTCGCGACCTGGATGCGCGCGCTGGTCGGGGGCAAGCTCTTCAATGCCGACTTCCAGCGGCAGTGGCTTGCAAGCCCTGAGGCACCGGAGCCGGGCGAACCCGCCATGCAAAAATACGGCTATGGCATCCTAACGCTGACCTTCGGGCCTAACGAAATCTACTATCACGAAGGCGAGATGCCCGGTTACCAGTCCTTCATGGGCTACGATCCGGCCAATGACGTCACCCTGGTCATATGGACCAACCTGACTCTCGCGCTCGACGGCCAGGCGACCGCCAACACCTTGATGGTGAAGATACTGGACGAAATCTACACGGTGTCGCCGCTTCAAGAGGTGAAGTGAGGATCCTCGCGCGCGAATGGAATCGCCCCTCGTGAGCGAGGCCTGAGCTGGTGGGATCAAACACCTACGCCAACCAATCCGCCAGCTTTGCCTTGCCCACGTCCCTCAGCAGGCCGATGAAGCCGTCGGCCTGATGTTCGGCGGTGAGCCTGCCTTTTTCGGCGGTGGCAATGCTGGCGTCGCCGACCACGCCATTCGGGTTGAGATCGCTGGCGATCCAGGCGAAGGCGTGCGTTCCGGTGTGGCGCAGCAGCGAAAATTCCTTTTCGGCGCGGGCGACCTTGGACACGAAATTGTCGGCCTTGGCCATGTCGACGAGGTCGGGCCGGAAGTGCAGCATCAGCGAGGTCTCGACGTCGCCGCCATGGATGCCGTGGCGGTCTTCGAGCTCGGTGTACATGCCGGCCGGCCGGCCAAAGCGCTGCCAGCTGGTCTTTACCGCCAGCATCTTTGCCCGCACACGCAATTCGCGGGTGACGATGCCCATGATCTCCTCATTGCCGCCATGCGAGTTGACGACAATCAGTTTTCGGACGCCGGCGCGCGCGACCGACAGGCCAAGTTCGGTCCACGCCTCGACCAAGGTCGTCGCCGGCAGGGTGAGGGTGCCCGGTGCGTGCAAATGCTCGTTCGACTTGCCTACCGCCTGGACCGGCAGGATGCGGATGTCGAGATCGCCGGGCAGGCGCGCGATCACCGTTTCCAGCATGCCGTTCATGATCGAGGTGTCGGTCGAGACCGGCAGATGCGGGCCGTGCTGCTCAATCGCCGCCAGCGGCAGAACGGCAATGGTCGCCTCAGGATCGACGGTCGCGTATTCGGTGGTCCGGTAGTCACCCCACCATACGCGTTTTTTTGCAGCGGTCATGTCATGCCCTCTTGAACCGACAAGCCCAGACCTAACGCGGGAACGATCGGCTGTCGATCATCCCGCCGCAATGACCTCGATCTCGACCTTGAATTCCGGCCGGGCAAACCCGGACACGATCATCAGCGTCGAGGCCGGCGCCGGGCTGGCGAACAGCCGGTCGCGAACCTCCATATAGGGGCGCAGGAAGGCGCGGTCGGTGACGTAGGTGTTGATGCGGACGATGTCGGACAGGCCGAGCCCGGCCTCGCCGAGAATCGCCGATATGTTCCGGAAACAGAGCTCGGCCTGTGCGCCGGCCTCCTCGGGGATCTGGTCGTCCGGGGTGATTGCGACCTGGCCCGAACACAGCACCAGCCGCTTGCCGGGCGGCAGTTCGACGCCATGGCTGTAGCGGGCGAAGGGCGGCTTGATCGACTTCGGCGTGAGAAATTTGAACATGGCAATCTCCGTTCACGGCAGCCTAAAGCGGGATCGATGCGGGCATCAAGATGGCGGTGCATGTCACGAGGGCGATTGTGGACAGGCGATCAAAAAATAGGCACGATGCCTTTCGTACAGCATGACCCGTCCGGCCTTCGCGCCGCCATTGCTCAGGCGGGCATTGCACAAGCGGGCGGTCCCGGCGCAACGCGCCGGTGGCATGTGTCTTGCTTCTTGAAACAATGGTGTCGAGCCCGGCGCGTGACGCGCCGGAGCGAACAAAGGGTGGTGTGGATGTACGGAAAACTCAAGATTTCGGCGGGCGTGATCGTGCTGCTTGGCGCAGGCACGCTTGCCGCGGCAGCGAACGAAAAAGTCACCTTCGGCACCAACTGGCTGGCTGAGCCGGAGCATGGCGGTTACTACCAGGCCGTGGTGGACGGCACCTATGCCGCCTGCGGCATCGACGTGACGATCATGCAGGGCGGCCCACAGGTCAGCGGCCGGCCGCTGCTGCTGGCCGGCAAGATCGATTTTTACATGGGCGGCAATCTGCTGTCGGCCTTCGATGCCGTGCAGCAAGGCATACCGATGCGCGTCGTGGCGGCCGACTTCCAGAAGGACCCGCAGGTCATCATGTCCCATCCCGGGCAGGGGCTGGACAAATGGGAAGACCTGAAGAACGCCGACCAGTACATCCTCGGCGACGAAGGTGCGCAGACCTTCTTCCAGTGGATGGTCACCGACCTCGGCTTCGACGCCGCCAAGCGCGCGCCCTACACCTTCAACCCGGCGCCGTTCATCGCCAACAAGAAGTCGATCCAGCAGGGTTACGTCACCTCGGAGCCATTCGCCGTCCAGAAGCAGGGCGGTTTCACGCCGAACCAGTTCCTGCTGGCCGACTATGGCTGGGACACATATGCAACGACGGTCGAGACCATGCAGGAGACGGTCGACAAGCGGCCCGAGGTGGTCCAGTGCTTCGTCGATGGCTCGGCCAAGGGCTGGTACAATTATCTCTACGGCGACAACAAGGCCGCCAACGAGATGATCAAGAAGGAAAATCCGGACATGACGGATGAGCAGATCGCCTTCTCGATCGAGCAGCTGAAGAAGTTCGGCGTGGTCGATTCCGGCGACAGCGAAAAGCTCGGCATCGGCGCCATGACCGATGCGCGCATCCAGAGTTTCTACGACAAGATGGTCAAGGCCAAGGTCACACCGGCGGGCATCGACATCAAGAAGGCCTACACGCTGGCCTTCGTCAACAAGAGCGTCGGGCTCGACCTGAAGAAGTAGGCCGTGAAGCTGGAGAAAGTGGCGCAACAGCCAGGAAGCGTATCAGGGCCGACGCTGTTGGCGCTGCGTGGCGTCGGCAAGGTTTTTTCCAACGGCGTCACCGCGCTCAGCAATGTCGAGCTGACGATCCGGGAAGGCGATTTCCTCAGCCTGCTCGGGCCGTCGGGCTGCGGCAAGTCGACGGCGCTGCGGCTGATTGCCGACCTGTCGACGCCGACCTCGGGCGTGCTCGACTGGCGCGGCAGCGGCGCCCTCGAGCGTTCGAATATCGGCGACCGTTCAAATATCGGCTTCGTCTTCCAGGAGCCGACGCTGCTGCCCTGGGCCGACGTCTTCGACAATGTCTGGCTGCCGCTGCGGCTGAAGGGCGTGTCGCGTGCCAAGGCGGCGCCGGCGGTGATGGAGATGCTGGCGCGGGTTCACCTGACCGGCTTCGAGAATGCCGTGCCGCGCGAACTGTCGGGCGGCATGAAGATGCGCGTCTCTATCGCCCGCGCCATGGTAACCAAGCCGCGCATTCTGTTGATGGACGAGCCGTTCGCCGCACTCGACGAGATCACCCGCTTCAAGCTCAACAACGACCTTCTCGAGCTATGGCAGGATGAGCGTTTTACCGTCGTTTTCGTCACCCACAGCGTCTTCGAAAGCGTATTCCTCTCCAACCGCATCGTCGTCATGGCGGCGCGGCCGGGCCGGGTGTTTGCCGAGCTTGCCGTCGATGCATCCTACCCGCGCGACGAGGCGTTTCGCACCTCGCCCGACTATGCCGCGCTCTGCCGCCAGGCATCCGACGTGCTGATCGGCGCCATCAACTCAACTGCCGGACCGCATCATGACGGCCATTGAAGAACAGATCCCGGCGCTCGACCCGGAGGAGGCGCGCCGCGTCCGCCAGGAGCGCTTCGAGCGCATCGGCAGATGGCTGCTGCCGCTGGCGATCATGATCCTGGCCATCTGGCTGTGGGACCGCGTCTGTGTCTGGAACGACATTCCGAAATACATCCTGCCGCGCCCCGGCGTGGTGTTGCAGACGCTGCACGACGATGCCGGGCTGCTGTTCTCCTCGCTGCTGGTGACACTCAGGATCACCTTCTTGAGCCTGCTTCTCGCCGTGGTCGGCGGTGTCGGGCTGGCAGTGCTGTTCGCGCAGTCGAAATGGGTGGAGATGTCGTTCTTTCCCTTCGCCATCGTGCTGCAGGTGACGCCGATCGTCGCGATCTTTCCGCTGATCAATATCTATGTCGACAACCAGACGACGAAGCTTTTGCTTTGCGCCTGGATCGTCGCCTTCTTTCCGATCCTCTCCAACACCACGCTCGGCCTCAATTCCGTCGACCGCAATCTGCGCGACATGTTCAAGCTCAACGGCGCCACTCGCTGGCAGCAATTGCGCTATCTGCGGCTGCCGGCGGCGATGCCTTATTTCCTCGGCGGGCTGAAGATCGCCGGCGGCCTGTCGCTGATCGGCGCGGTGGTGGCCGAGTTCGTCGCCGGCGCCACCGGCCAGTCGTCCGGCCTCGCCTCGCGCATCATCGAGGCCGGCTACCGGCTCAACGCACCAAGGCTGTTCGCGGCGCTGATCCTGATCTCGCTCACCGGCATCCTGATCTTCCTGGTGCTGTCGCTGGTATCGCATCTCCTTTTGCGGCGCTGGCACGAGAGCGCGCTGAGGCAGGAGCGGTGATGGTGGGCAGCGCCAGCACCCCCCTCTGTCCTGCCGGACATCTCCCCCTCAAGGGGGGAGATTGGATGCTATCCAGGATTTCGCTAATCGCCAACGTTGCAAGACGAGCGCCATGGGCGAGGCTGCCAATCTCCCCCCTTGAGGGGGAGATGCCAAGTAGTGGTAAAGAGGGCAGGACAGAGGGGGGTAGGCTTTGATAGCAGCTTCTGGTTCCTACCATCTCGCCAAGGTTCGGCTTCATGCTTCACTTACGCCGGGCTTTTCCGGAGCCTTCGATACCGACGGGTTTGGGCTCGCCGATATCGCAATCGCCGATGGCAAGATCTCCGGGATTACGGCGCATCGATCCAACGCACCGGCGGACGCCACCGATCTCGGCGGCCGCATCGTGCTGCCGTGCTTTGTCGACTGCCACACCCATATCGACAAGGGCCATATCTGGCCCCGAAAGCCCAACCCGGACGGCACCTTCATGGCCGCTTTGAACGCCACCGGCGCCGACCGCGCGGCGCGCTGGAGCGCCGACGACGTTGCCCGCCGCATGGATTTTTCGCTGCGCTGCGCCTACGCGCACGGCACCAGGGCGCTGCGCACGCATCTCGACAGCGTCGCGCCGCAGGAAGAGATCTCCTGGCCGGTGTTCGAGACGATGCGGGAGAAATGGCGCGGCCGCATCGAGCTGCAGGCGGCCTGCCTGCTCGGCATCGAGGGCGTGCGCGACAGGAAATGGTTCGAGAGGCTGGCCAAACGGGTGGCTGCCGCCAAGGGTGTCCTCGGCGTCGTCACCTACATGGTGCCGGATCTCGAAGAACTGCTCGACCAGGTGTTTGCGCAGGCGATCAAGCATGGCCTCGACCTCGATTTCCACGCCGACGAGACCGACGATGTCTCTGCGATCTCGCTGAAGAAAATCGCCGAAGCCGCCCTTTGGAACGGTTTTGACGGGAACATCCTGGTCGGCCATTGCTGCTCGCTGGCACGCCAGCCCGATCTCGACGTGCTCGACACGCTGGATAAGGTCGCCAAGGCCGGCCTGGCGGTGGTGTCGCTGCCGATGTGCAATCTCTATCTGCAGGACCGGCGCGGCGACAACACCACGCCGCGCTGGCGCGGGGTGACGCTGCTGCACGAGATGAAGGCGCGCGGCATTGCCGTCGCCGTCGCCTCCGACAATACGCGCGACCCGTTCTACGCCCATGGCGATCTCGACATGCTGGAGGTCTATCGCATGGCGACGCGTGTCCTGCATCTAGACCATCCCGTCGCGGACTGGCCGCAAGCTGTCACCGCAACGCCGGCCAAGGTGATGCGGCTCGATAATTTCGGCACGCTTGCCGCCGGAGCGCCGGCCGATTTCGTCGTCTTCAGGGGGCGAAGCTGGACGGAATTGCTGTCACGGCCCGAATCGGATCGCATCGTCGTGCGCGACGGCCAGGCGATCGAGCGCCAGCTGCCCGATTATGCCGAACTCGATGATCTGATGGTGGAATGATGGATATTGCGGCGCTCAAGCGCGACCTGGACGGTTTGAAGATCGACGACCATCCGGCGATCGTCCAGCAGAAGAGCCGCGACTTCTACTGGTACAGCCCGGTGCTGAAGCAGCAGCTCGAGCACGTCACCGGTGACCTGATCGTGACGCCGAAAACCGAAGACGAGGTCGTCCACATTCTCGCCGCCTGCCACCGGCACGGCGTGCCGGTGACGCCGCGCGGCAGCGGCACCGGCAATTACGGCCAAGCGATGCCCTTGTCCGGCGGCGTCGTGCTCAATCTCGCCGAGATGAACGCGGTCAAGATGATCGCGCCGGGCCGTGTCGTCACCGGCCCCGGCGCCGTGCTCGCCGACATCGACAGAGCGACGCGGGCGCATTCCGGCCAGGAGCTCCGCATGTCGCCGTCGACCTACAACACCGCATCGATCGGCGGCTTCGTCGCCGGCGGCTCCGGCGGTATCGGTTCGATCCGCTGGGGCGGACTGCGCGACCTCGGCAACGTCATCCGGCTGAGGACCGTGACGATGGAGGCTGAGCCGCGGGTCATGGAGCTCACCGGCGAGGACGTGCTGAAGGTCATGCACGCCTACGGCACCAACGGCATCATCACCGAAGTCGAGATGCCGCTGACCGCCAGCTATGACTGGATCGACGTCATCGTCGGCTTCGACGATTTCATGGATGCGGCCGGCTTCGGCAACGATCTCGCCATCCAGGACGGTATCCTGGCGAAACTGATCACACCGATCGCAGCACCCATCCCCTACGATTACTTCAAGCGCCACCAACGGTTTTTCCGGCGCGGCCAAAGCATCGTCGTCCTGATGATCGCGCCGCATGCGATGGATGCCTTCCTCGCCTTCACGGCGCGCAGCAAGGGCGAGATCGTCTTTCGTGCCGACAAGGAGGCCGATCTCAAAGGGCTGCCGCCGGCCTATGAGCTGACCTGGAACCACACGACGCTGCGTGCCATCCGGGTCGATCCGACGATCACCTATCTGCAGACCCGCTATCCGTCGCCGGACCACCTCGGCCACGTCAAGGCGATGGTCGACCGCTTCGGCGACGAGGTGCCGGCACACCTTGAATTTATCCGCTTCGATGGCGCCATCGGCATCGCAGGGCTGCCGCTGGTCCGCTTCACCACGGCGGAGCGGCTGGACGAGATCATCCGCATCCACGAGGACAATGGCTGCTGGATCTTCAACCCGCACCGCTACACGCTGGAAGAAGGCGGCATGAAGCGCACCGACGAGGTGCAGCTCGCCTTCAAGCGCGAGACCGACCCGCAAGGGCTGCTCAATCCGGGCAAGATGATCGCCTGGGAGAACCCGGACTATGATTATCGCTCGGGCAAGTCGTTCCTGTTCAAGGGACTGGAGAAGGCGGGTTGAGACGATGACGGGCGTGTGGCGCTGTACCCCCCTCTGGCCTGCCCTCTTTGCCACCACTTGGCATCTCCCCCTCAAGGGGGGAGATTGGCAGTTCCATCGTCTCGACCATCTTCCAACGTCGTCAACTGGCGAAAGCGATACTGACAGCCGATCTCCCCACTTGAGGGGGAGATGCCCGGCAGGGCAGAGGGGGGTGCTTGGTGCCGACTTGCGAGATGTTCTCCTGTGAACGTCTTCGTCCTCTACGCTCATCCTGTGGAGACCAGCTTCAACGCCGATCTGCACCGGACGATCATCGAGCGGCTGAAGGCCGCCGGCCATGTCGTCGACGACTGCGATCTCTATGCGGAGGGTTTCGATCCCAGGCTGACGCGGGCCGAACGGCTGTCCTATCACGACGAACGCAGCGACGGCGATCCGGCGTCAGCCTATGTCGAGCGCTTACTGCGGGCCGAGGCGCTGGTGCTGTCGTTTCCGGTGTGGAACTTCGGCTATCCGGCCATTTTGAAAGGCTTTTTCGATCGCGTCTTCCTGCCCGGCGTGTCGTTCAAGCTGGTCAACGGCAAGGTGCAGCCGTCGCTGCACAACATTCACAAGGTCGCGGCGGTCACCACCTATGGCGGCAGCCGGTTCCGCGCCATGCTGATGGGCGACCCGCCGCGCAAGCTGGTCAATCGGGTGCTGCGCGCCACCATCAAGCCTGGCGGGTCGGTCTCCTATCTCGCGCATTACTCGATGAACCTGTCGACGAACGAGACGCGGACGAAATTCATCGCGAAGGTCGCTGCCAAGATGGACGCGTTCTGACGCGGGAGGGGACTTTTCCTTCTCCCCTTGTGGGAGAAGGTGGATCGGCGCGTAGCGCCGAGCCGGATGAGGGGTGCTGGAAGAAACGCGGCGTGGGAAGATTGGGACGGGAGCGCTAAACGCTAATTCCGTTGAGGTAGCGATCCTTCCAACACCCCTCATCCGACCGAGCTTCGCTCGGCCACCTTCTCCCACAAGGGGAGAAAGAAAAGAGTTACATCCGCACCCGTTCCGATTTCGGATCGTACATCGGCTTGAGCGAGGCCTCGGCGGCAAAGCGCTCGCCGGCGATCTCGATTTCGTAGGACGACGCCAGCACGTCCGCCTCGCTTTCGCCCTTGCAAGTCACGTAGCCAAGCCCGATCGCGCCGCCGAGATGATGGCCGTAATTGCCCGAGGTGATCGGGCCGACGATCGTGCCGTCGCGCAGGATCGCCTCATTGTGGAAGAGCAGGGGCTCGGGGTCATTCAGGCGGAACTGCACCAGCCGGCGTGACAGGCCGGTTTCTTTCTTCTTCAGCACCGCATCGCGGCCAAGGAAGTCGCCCTTGGCCGTTTTCACCGCGAAACCCAGCCCGGCCTCCAGCACATTGTCCTCGTCGGTGATGTCGTGGCCGAAATGCCTGAAGGCCTTTTCGATGCGGCAGGAATCCAGCGTATGCAGGCCGCATAGCTTCAGGCCGGCGTCAGTGCCGGCTTCCGCGATGGCCTCGAAGACATGGGCAGCCTGGTCGGTCGAGACATAAAGCTCCCAGCCGAGTTCGCCGACATAGGTGACGCGGTGAGCGCGGGCCAGGCCCATGCCGATCTCGATCTCCTGAAACGTGCCGAACGGGTTGTTGTTATTGGAGAAATCATTCGGGCTGACCTTTTGGATCAGCTTCCTCGAATCCGGGCCCATCAGGCAAAGCACGGCTTCGGCAGCGGTCACATCGGTGATGACGACGAACTCGTCGGCAAGATGTTTTCTCAGCCAGGCCAGGTCGCGTTGCAGCGTGGCGCCGGGCACGACGAGGAAGAAGGCGGTTTCGGACAATCGCGAGACGGTGAGGTCGCTCTCGATGCCGCCGCGCTGGTTGAGCATCTGGGTGTAGACGATCTTGCCCGGCGTCACGTTCATGTCGTTGGCGCAGAGCCTTTGCAGGAAGGCGCAGGCGTCGCGGCCCTCGACGCGGATCTTGCCGAACGAGGTCATGTCGAACAGGCCGACGCCGTTTCGGACCGCCAGATGCTCCTCGCGCTGGTTATCGAACCAGTTCTGCCGTTTCCAGGAATAGCGGTATTCGCGCTCCTGGCCCTCCCGCGCAAACCAGTTGGCGCGCTCCCAGCCGGCGACCTCGCCGAACACGGCGCCGCGCACCTTCAGATGCTCGTGCAGCGGCGAACGCCTTATGTTCCGCGAGGTTGCCATCTGGCGGTAGGGGAAATGATCGGCGTAGAGCAGGCCGAGCGTTTCGGAGACGCGCTCTTTGAGATAGCGGCGGTTCTTCTGGAACGGCTGGGCGCGGCGGATGTCGACCTCCCAGAGGTCGAAGGGCGCCTCGCCGTCATTGATCCATTGCGCCAGCGCCATGCCGGCGCCGCCGGAGGAGACGATGCCGATCGAATTGTAGCCGGTCGCCATCCAGTAGCCGGAAAGCTCCGGCGCCTCGCCGAGATAGTAGCGGTCGTCGGGCGTAAAACTCTCGGGACCGTTGAAGAAGGTGTGAATACCGGCGGTGGCCAGCATCGGCATGCGGTTGACGCCCATTTCGAGGATCGGCTCGAAATGGTCCATGTCCTCCGGCAACTGGTCGAAGCAGAAATCCTCGCTTATGCCGTTCATGCCCCAAGGCTTGGCCACTGGCTCGAAAGCGCCGAGCATCATCTTGCCGGCATCTTCCTTGTAGTAGGCACACTCGTCCGGCACGCGCAGCACCGGCAAGCGGGAAAGCCCGGGGATCGGTTCCGTGACGAGATAGAAATGTTCGCAGGCGTGCAACGGGATGGTGACGCCGTTCTGCGTGCCAAGTTCGCGTGCCCACATGCCGGCGCAGTTGACGACGATATCGGCTTCGATCAGGCCTTGCTCGTCGCCCTGCGCCCAGGAAATGCCGGCGACGCGGCCGGCCCTGGTATGCACCTTGGTCACCTTGACGTTCTCGACGATCGTTGCACCGCGCTGGCGCGCGCCCTTGGCCAACGCCATGGCGATATTGGCCGGATCGCACTGGCCGTCGAGCGGCAGGTGCACGGCGCCGACCACATCTGATACATTGAGATGCGGGTACATCTGCTTGACTTCGTTTGGCGAAATCTCGCGCACGTCGACATCGAAGGCGCGGGCGAGAGACGCCTGCCGATAGATCTCGTGCTTGCGCTCCTCGGTCAACGCCACCGTGATCGAGCCGACCTGGCGCATGCCGGTGCCGACATCGGTCTCGGCCTCCAGCTTGACGTAGAGGTCGGCCGAGTACTTCGCCAGCCGCGTCATGTTCTGCGAACCGCGCAATTGGCCGATCAGGCCGGCGGCGTGCCATGTCGTGCCCGAGGTCAGCTGCTTGCGCTCGAGCAGCACGATATCGGTCCAGCCGAGCTTGGCCAGATGATAGGCGACCGAGCAGCCGGAGACGCCGCCGCCGATGATGACCGCCCTCGCTTTGGGAGGAATGGCCTTGGTCGGAATGGTTTTGGTGGGTGAGGCGCTCATGCGGCCTCACGGCGATAGAAGGAGGCGAAGCGGCGCAGGCGTGTGGCGGCCTCCATCAGCACCGGCTCAGGCTGGCAGAGGCTGAAGCGGATGTGGCCGGCTGCAGCCTCGCCGAAGCTCGAGCCGGGCATGACGCCGACCTTCTCCTGGTCGAGGAAAGCCCAGGCGAATTTTTCGTCGTCCGGCTCGATCGCCGATATGTCGAGCATGACGTACATGCCGCCTTCGGAGCCGCGCACGGTGATGTTGTTCATACCGCGCATGGCATCGAGGACGACGGCGCGCCTTGCGGCATAGCGCTCGGCGATCTCCTTGACGCCGTAACCATTTTCGAGCGCCTCAGCGCAGGCGAGGCTGATGAAGGCCGGCAGGCCGTAGGTCATCACCAGATTGAGGTCGGTCAGCAGCGAGACCATCTCCTCGGGCCCGGTCAGCCAGCCCATGCGCCAGCCGGTCATGCCGTGGCTCTTCGACATCGAATTGATGACCAGCGTGCGTTCCGCCATGCCGGGCAGCGAGCGTGGTGAGACGTGCTCGCCGCCGACCAGCGTCCAGTAGACCTCGTCCGACAGCAGCCATAGGTCATGCTCGCGGCAGATCTGCGCCAGATCCTCCAGGCGCTCTCGCGAATAGACGGCGCCCGTGGGGTTGTTGGGCGTGTTGATCAGGATGGCGCGGGTGTTCGGCCGAAGGGCGGCGCGAATGTCGGCGGCGCGCGGCTGAAAGCCATCCTCGGCGGGGGTCTCGACGACGCTGAACTCGGCGCCCGCCGCACTGAAGGTGTTGGGATAGGTGGCGTAATACGGCGCGACGACGATAGCATGGTCGCCCTGGTCGAGAACCGCTTGAATGGCCGCGTAAAGCGCGGCCTGCCCGCCCGGCGTGGCGATGACCTGGTCGGGATTTGTCGCAACGCCGGTGCACCGCATCGAGGCCGCCGCCATCGCCTTGCGCAGGCGTGGAACGCCGGCAAGCGGCGTGTAGTGGTGATTGCAGGCGCGGACGGCCGTCACGCAGGCTTCGATCGTCTCGCTCGGCGTGTCGAAATCATGGTCGCCGACCGACAGCATGATGATGTCCTCGCCGGCCTGCTTGCGCGCCCAGGCAGCGGAATGAACCTCCCAGCCATCCTTGCCCGAAGGCACGATGCCGGAAATGCGCGATGATGGCCTAGGCATTATGCTGCTCCCGAAATTTCATAACCGGCCTGTTCGAGCCGGTAGCGCAGCGCGGCGATGTGGGCCGGTCCGACTTCGCAGCAGCCGCCGACGATGCCGGCGCCGGCCTCGACCCAACCGACCGCCTGGCCGGCATAGGCATCCGGATCAAGGTCGTGGCGGGCGTGCAGCACGTCCACGGTACCGCCATGCTTGAGCGCCTCAATCGAGGTGAAGCCGTTGGCATAAGCGCCGACTGGACCGCCGAGAGCGATCAGTTCGGGCAGCGCTGCAGCGATCGCTTCGGGCCGGCAGCAATTGATCAGCCGGGCCGCGACGGGCAGGCCGGCAAGAGCGCCCGACGCCGCCGCAATGGCTTCGCCGCTGCGCAGGCGCGGCGTGCCGTGGTCGGCAAGCGTCCACGACACCCATACGGGCTTGCCGCTTTCCGACGCCGCGGTGACGGCGGCGCGCGCCTCTTCGGCCGACGCCATGGTTTCGCACAGAAACAGATCGACGCCGTCCGCCTGCTCGGCAACGATACGGCGATAGATGTCGAGCGTATCCTGGAAGGATATCGTCAGCGCCGGCGCATAGCTGCCGAACAGCGGCGACAGGCAGCCGGCGATCGCCGCGTCGCCGGCCTGGTCGCGGGCTTGCCTTGCCAGTTCGATGCCGCGCTTCTGCAGCGGCTTGAACAGCTCTTCCGCGCCTTCGCGTGCCAGCCGCTCCGGCGTGGCTGAATAGGTGTTGATGGTGATGACGCGGGCGCCGGCGCGGATGAATTCCGCATGCAGGTCGCGCACCAGATCCGGTTCGTCGATCAGCACCCTGGCCGACCACAGCGGCGTCGGCTCGGAACTGCTACGGCGGACCAGCTCCTGGCCCATGCCGCCATCGGTAAGGATGACAGTCTTCATGCTCTGAGCCTCTCGTTCTTTGGATCCCATAACGGCTCATCCTTCTGCACGACCGCCCGAAAACGTTCGCCGAAGATCTCGATCTCGACCGCGGTTCCCGGCTCGGTGAGGTCGGCGCGCAGCATGCCGAGCGCGATCGACCTGTCGATGCGATGACCCCAGCCGCCGGATGTCGTCTCGCCGACGATCCGGCCGTCATGCCACAGCGTCGACATGGTGGGCGCATCGCAGTCGCCGGGGTTTTCGACAACCAGCGTGACGAAGCGCTTCTTGATGCCCTGCTGCTTCTCGTTTTGCAGCGCCGTCTTGCCGCGGAAGTCGGGCTTATCCCATCTGACGAATCGCTCCAGCCCGCCCTGCAGGATCGAATAGTCGGTCGACAGGTCGCCCTTCCAGGTACGGTAGCCTTTTTCGAGCCGCAGCGAATCCAGCGCGTACATGCCGAACGGTTTTAGTCTATGCCTCTTCCCGGCCGCCCAGACGGCGTCGAAGATGGCTGCGGTATCGTCGACCTTGCTGTGGATTTCCCAGCCGAGCTCGCCGGCGAAGGACACGCGCACCAGCTTTGCCCAACGTCCGGCGATACTGGTTTCCTGATGCGTCAGCCAGGGCAGGGTGAGGTCGGCTGCGCAGAGTTCGGCGAGGATTTTTCGCGAGTTGGGGCCGGCGAGGATCTGGGTGGAGTATTCCTCCGTCCGGTCGACCAGCTTGAATGTGGCGTCCTTCGGGATGCGCGATTTCAGCCATTCGAAATCATGCCACTGAGCCACAGCGGCGGTGATCAGCGTCATCAGGTTCTCGTCGTGGCGGACCACCGACATTTCGGTGACGATGCGGCCCTTGTCGTCGGCAAAATAGACGAGGCCGATGCGGCCGGGTTTCGGCACCAGGCCTGTCACCTGGAGGCTCAGCCATTCGGCGGCACCCGGACCATCGAGATTGAAACGGGAAAACCCCGGCAGGTCCAGAATGCCGGCGGCATCGCGGACGGCGAGGCATTCCTCGCGCACACGATGCTGCCACGGCCCGTCGCGGCGGAAAGTCAGCGTGGATTCTTCGGAGATGTCGTCGCCTGGCTTCGCATACCAGGTGGCGCGTTCCCAGCCATTATAGGCGTCGAACCGGGCGCCGAGTGCCTTGATGCGGTCGTGGAGCGGCGACAGCTTGCGGTCGCGCCCGGCCGGCCAGGCATGGCGCGGAAACTGGATGGCATATTCGTTGCCGTAGATCTCCATGCCCTTGGCGACGCAATAATCCGGGGCCGAGGCAAAGGCGGTGAAACGGCGTGGATCGCAGGACCACATGTCCCATTCGGTCTGGCCTTCGGTCACCCACTCGGCCAGCACCTTGCCGGCGCCGCCGCCCTGGGCGATGCCGAAGGTGAAGACGCAGGCCTCGAAGGCGTTGGGCACGCCGGGCATCGGCCCGATCAGCGGGTTGCCGTCCGGCGCATAGGGGATCGGCCCGTTGATGACCTTTGAAAGGCCGGCGGTGCCGAGGATCGGCACGCGGGCGACAGCATCGGCCAGGTAATGTTCCAGCCGATCGAGATCGTCGGGAAACAGCTGGAAGGAAAAGTCGTCGGGCATCGGGTCGTTGTGGCCGACCCAGTGGGCGCGGCAATTGCGCTCATAGGGGCCGAGATTCATGCCGTTCTTTTCCTGGCGCAGATAATAGGACGTATCGACGTCGCGCAGCAGCGGCAGCTTCTTGCCCTGTTCCTTCGACCACGCCGCCAGTTCGGGGATTTCCTCGAACAGGATATATTGATGGCTCATCACCATCATCGGCACCTCGCGGCCGAACATCCTGCCGACTTCGGCGGCGCGGTAGCCGGCGGCGTTGACGACGATCTCGCAGCGGATCTCGCCTTGCGCCGTCTCGACCACCCACTCGTGATTGTCTCGGCTCACGCCGGTGACCGGACAGAAGCGGATGATCTTCGCGCCCATGTCGCGCGCGCCCTTGGCCAGTGCCTGGGTCAGCTGCGCGGGGTCGATATCGCCATCATTCGGATCGTAGAGCGCGCCTTTCAGCTCATGCGTCTCGATGAAGGGGTAACGGCGCTTAATCTCGTCGAGCCCGACCACGTCGATATCCATGCCCTGGTAGCGGCCCATGCCCTTGGCGCGCTGGAATTCCTGCATGCGCTCCGCGCTATGGGCCAGCCTGAGCGAGCCGGTGACGTGGTAGTTCATGGGATAGCGGACCTCGTCGGCCAGCCGGCGATAGAGCTCGGTCGAATAACGCTGCATGTTCATCAGCGACCATGACGAGGAGAAAGTCGGCACGTTGCCGGCGGCATGCCAGGTCGAGCCGGAGGTCAGCTCGTTCTTCTCCAGAAGCACGCAGTCGGTCCAGCCCGCCTTGGCGAGATGGTAGAGCGAGGAGGCGCCGACGGCACCGCCTCCGATGATCACAACGCGTGCCGTGGTCGGCAAACCGGCCATGTTCTTCTCCGACTATTTGTTTTGATGCATGTCGTTGTCCCAAAACCGCCACGCACTTTTGGGCGACATGCATTCGTTCAATAGACAGGCGGCGAAACCACCCAGATGACGACAGCCGGCTCGGCTCCAGGATTGCGCCAGCGGAACGGCTTGCCGTCGAAGCGGAAGGAGTCGCCTTCGCCAAGCCGGTGCCAGATGCCAGCAATTTCGATGTCGAAACTGCCCGAAGCGACGTAGCCGGCTTCCTCGGTCGGCCGGCGCGCCTCGGCCTTCATCTCGGCACCCGGAGCGAAGACCGAACGCAGCATCTCGAAGCTACCGCCGAGATCGGGCGACAGAAGCTCCTCCACCAGGCCGGAATCGCTTGTGCCAAGCGTGCGCCGGTTGCCGGCGCGCACGACCACGCCGCGCTCGGTCTCGACAGGCACGTCATGGCTGAAGAACAGGCTGACCGGCACGCCGAACAATTCGGCGAAGGCCCTGAGATCGCCGAGCGACGGGACCGACAGACCGCGCTCGACCTGGCTGACCCAGCCGACGGAACGGCCGAGCTTCAGTGCGATTTCAGCAAGCGTCAAGCCGCGCGCCTTGCGCAACGCGCGAATGTCGCCGGCCAGCAGCCGTTCGCCGCTGTCCTGTTCCGATCTGGCGGCGGTTGAGGGCAAAGCCATCCCTGTCTTGGTGAAAAATTCCCAGCAAATTTCATTTGATGGCGGGTTCATGAAAAAATCAAGAGGATTTTCACGCAACCACAAGATTTACTTGCGCCATTTTGACGGTTCGGGCAAAGGCTCGGCGCACGAGCGGCGAGTGGGGCGCCCGGTCGAGGCGGGTAGGCTATCGGGCGTTCAAAAAGACGCGCAAGGATGCTCCCCATCACTTCTAGTCGGCGCATGATCCTTCCGGAAAATCGGGTTCGGGATCATACGCAAAAGGACGGCCCATGCTGGAAAACAACTCCCGGATTGCGGCGGCGATCGTCGATGACGCGATCACCTCGCGGCGGTCGGTACGCGCCTTCTTGCCCGATATGGTCGACGACGAGACCATCCGCGATATTCTCGCCGTTGCCGCGCGCGCGCCCTCAGGCACCAATATGCAACCCTGGAAAGTCTATGTGACGAAGGGCGAGGTCAAGCAGCGCATCACCGACGCCATCCTCAGCTCGGGCATCCGCGCCGAAAAGGCCGAGTGGGACGAGTACCGCTACTATCCCGACCAGTTCTTCGAACCCTATCTGACGCGACGGCGGGCCAACGGCTTCGGCCTCTACGGCGTGCTCGGCATCGGCCGGCGCGAGGTCGACAGGATGCGTGCGCAGCACGACCGCAACTTCGTCTTCTTCGACGCGCCGGTCGGCATGATCTTCACCGTCGACCGGCGGCTGAACAAGGGGTCGTGGATCGACTACGGCATGTTCCTGCAAAACATCATGGTCGCCGCGCGGGGCAGGGGCCTGCACACCTGTCCGCAAGCTGCCTTCGCGCCCTATCACCGGCAGATCAGGCCGGTGCTCAACATTCCCGACGAGGAGATCGTCGTCTGCGGCATGGCGCTCGGCCATGAGGATACGTCCAAGCCCGAAAATGCCTTCCGCACCGACCGCGCGCCGCTGGAAGAGTGGGTGACGTTCGCGGAGTGACGTGAAGCGCCGTCCGGCTCTACTGCACTTCGTAGCCGACTTCCTCGCTCGCATGGCAGAGCGCTTTCCAGAACGAGCGGGCAAACGAGCGGAACACATAGATGTCGAACTGATCGGCGCCGGTGCGCTGGATCTGCGCGAAGATGTCGTGATGCATGGTCGAGCGGCCGGCGCCGATCGGGAAGGCCGGCAGCGCGAAGTCGATGGCGAAGAATTTCGCCAGCACCCACTCGGCCTTCGGCCCGGCGATACGGATCGCGGTGCGGCCGTGCGAAAGGTCGGTCACCGTACCGATGGCCGAAGTGACGACACTGGCAAAGGCCGGCGCCAATCCCTCGGCTTCATCGACCACAGTGAACTTTCCCGGCGCAAAGCCGAACACCGACCTGGCGCCGTTCGTCACACCGCCACCGGCGCCGTCGGGCAAAGCCAGGCCGGTGACCGCATGGATGCCGGCCATCAACTTCTTCTCCTCGCCGGGCCAGGCGGCGAGCTGCAGGATCGAACCCGGCCTGGTTTCGGAGAGGATGATTTCGACACCATGCTCGAAATTGCCATGCGAGCCCGGATGCAGCACCGGCTCAAGCGGCGATTGGCGTTCAACCATGCATGCGGCTCCCGTCCGGATCGAAGAAATGGTTGGAGACGATCTCGACCGGCCCGAACCGGTTGCGCAGCGGGTCGGAGACATAAGCGCGCGTGCCGCGCCGCGCCTTGCCGCCCTTGACCAGGGCAAGCGCGATATATTTACCCAGCGCCGGCGAATAGCAGCAAGCGGTGATGTGGCCAAGCGAGCCGTGCGGATTGGCTTCGTCAAGCTCCTCGACGATGTGTGCGCCGCCATTGAGCGGCTGGTTGTCGAGCGAAACAATACCGACGAGTTCCAGGCGGTCGGGCGCGATCAGCCCCTCGCGGTCCATCATCGCCGAACCGATGAACGGCTTCTTCTTCGACAGCATCCAGTCGAGATGCAGGTCGCGTGCCGTGGTACGGCCGTCGATCTCGGCACCGGTGACGTGGCCTTTCTCGATGCGCATGGTGCCCAGCGCCTCCAGCCCGTAGGTCACCAGCCCGAACGGCTTGCCGGCTTCGATCAGCGCCTCCCAGACATGGGTGCCGTAGCCGGCGCCGGAATAGACCTCGAAGGCCATTTCGCCGGAGAAGGACAGCCGGCAGATCATCACCGGCACGCCGGCGATTTCGCCGTGGACGATGCCCATGAAGGGCAGGGCGGCATTGTCGACGGCAGTGCCGCTGACGCAAGCAGCCAGTATCTGCCTTGCCTTCGGCCCGCCGATGGCGGCACCGGCCCATTGGTCGGTCACCGAGGTGACGTGGACCTTCAGCGCCGGCCAGATCACGTCGAGGAAATATTCCAGATGCTGCATCACCTTGCCGGCATTGGCGGTGGTGGTGGTCATCAGGAAATCCTGCTCGCCGAGGCGCCACGTGGTGCCGTCGTCAAAGGCGAGACCGTCCTCGCGCAGCATCAGCCCGTAGCGCGCCTTGCCGACGGCCAGCGTCGAAAACATGTTGGTGTATAGGCGGTCGAGGAATTCCGCCGCGTCGGGGCCTTGCACCGCGATCTTGCCCAGTGTCGAGACATCGACGATGCCGGCGCTCTCGCGCGTGCCTCTCGCTTCGCGGACATAGGCCTGCTCGATCGTCTCGCCGGGATGGCCGTAGATCATCGGCCGATACCACAGGCCGGCGGAATACATGGTGGCGCCGTTGGCGACGTGCCAGTCATGCATCGGCGTCAGCCGCTCGGGCTTCAGATCGCCGAAGCGTTCGGCGGCTAGCGAGCCGATCGACACCGCCGAAAAGGGCGGGCGAAAGCGCGTCGTGCCGACCTGCGGGATCGGCTTGCCCAGCGCCTCGGCCATTATGGCCAGGCCGGGTATGTTGGAGCTCTTGCCCTGGTCGGTTGCCATGCCGAGCGTGGTGTAGCGCTTCAGATGCTCGACCGAGACGAAGCCTTCGCGATGCGCCAGCCGCACGTCATCCGCCGTCACGTCATGCTGGAAGTCGACGAAGCTTTTTCCTTCGGCCTTGATCTCGAACACCGGCGCCGGATCGGGATCGCCAGGTGCTGCTTCGACGGCAGGCAAGGCCGCCGGCGTGGCGGTTGCGCCCGCAGCGGAAAGACCGGCGGCGCGACCTTCGGCGATCGCCTCGGCGGTGGAGAAACTGCCGGTGAAGGCGCCGGCGCCGATCCATTGCTGTGTCGTCGGCTTGGGCGGCAGGAACGCTTGCAATGCTTCGTTCCATTCCGCTTTGGCTCCGGCCTGGCTGGCCAGATGAATGGTCGGCGACCAGCCGCCCGACATCAATAGGCAATCGGCGTGGATGCTGCGCGCATCGCCGGAAAGCGCGCCGTTGACCATGTCGAAGCGCTGCACCTTGAAGCCGGAAAGCGCCTTGCCGCCCTCGGTGGCGATCACCGCGTGGCCAGAAAGGATCTCGGCCTCGGTCTCGCCGGCCAGCTTGCGCATTTCGCTCGAAAGCTCAGGGCGCACGTCGATGATGGCGACGACCACGGCGCCGGCCTTCTTCAGCGCCAGGGCCGCGCGATAGGCGCTGTCATTGTTGGTGAACAGCCCGATCCTGTCGCCGGGCAGCACGCCATATTCAATGGCATAACGCTCGGCAGCATGCGCCAGCATTACGCCTGGCCGATCATTGCCTGGAAAGACCAGCGGACGCTCCAGGGATCCGGTGGCCAGCACCACCGACTTGGCGCGGATCGTCCAGTAGCGATGGCGCGATTCGCCCTTGCCGGGCGTTTCCTTGTGGTCGGTGACACGTTCGAGCGCGGCAAGCGTGTTGCCGTCATAATAGCCCCAGACGGTGGTGCGCGGCAGCAGGCGGACATTGTCACGGCCTTCGAGCTGGCCGGCGGCGCGCGCTGCCCAGTCGGCGGCCGGCATGCCATCGATCGTCTCGCCCGACCAATTGGCCGAGCCGCCGAAATGCGGCTCGAGCTCGGCCAGGATGACGCGTGCACCCTGATCGGCAGCCGCCCTGGCGGCCATCAGCCCCGCCGGGCCGGAGCCGACTACCAGCACATCGCAGAACGCGTTCATGCGTTCGTAGCGCGCCGTATCGGGAGCCGTGCCTGCCTTGCCCAGGCCGGCGGCACGGCGGATGAAATGCTCACAGAACATCCAGAAGCGAGTGCCCTTCAGCGGACCGATCACCGGTCCCATGAAGGTCTTGTAGTAGAAGCCGGCCGACAAAAGCTTGCCGCCGAGCTGGTTCACGGCACTGATGTCCCAGGCAAGCGAAGGGAAGCGGTTCTGGCTGATTGCGGCCAGCCCGTCATAAATCTCGACCATTGTGGCGGGGATGTTCGGCTCGCGAACCTCGCCCCTCAACACTGTGACCAGCGCGTTCGGTTCCTCGACGCTGGCGGTCAGCAGGCCGCGCGGGCGGTGATATTTGAACGAACGCCCAAACAGGGTGACGCCGTTGGCCAGCAGCGCCGAAGCCAGCGTGTCGCCGGCATGGCCGGTATAAGGCGCGCCGTCGAAGGTGAAACGGATGGTCCGCAGCCGGTCGATGCGGCCCCCGGCCTCTGTACGGCGCGGGCTCATGGCTTGTCCTCGGCCCGGTGCCGCGCAACCGAGTTGTGGTCGCCGCGCGCGAACGCGGTGCTGGAGATCTCGTGCGTCAGCGTGTTGCGCACGACCCTGAGATGGGCGCGGCAGCCGCCGGAATGCTGCCAGATCTCATTGTGGTCGCCGGCTGGATTAAGCCGGTCGTAGACATAGGCGTTCCAGGCGTCGAGGTTCTGCGAGGCGGGCTGTGGGCGCTGGCGATTGCCGTCGCCCTGATAGGTGAATTCGATCACGTCGCGCGGGCCGCAATAGGGGCAGGTGATGAGCATGGATCTCTAACCTAATGCAGCCGGGGCGTGGCGCCCTGGCCCTTGTCGTCGATCACCAGGCCACGGTAGAAGCGGTCGAGCGTGAAGGCCGCGTTGAGACCGTGCGGCTCGTCCTTGGCAATGGTCCAGGCAAAGCACCAGCCGGAAGCCGGCGTCGCCTTGAAGCCGCCATAGCACCAGCCGCAGTTGAGATACATGCCCGGCAGCGGACCGGTGGTGATGATTGGCGAGCCGTCCATCGACATGTCGCAGACGCCGCCCCATGAGCGCAGCATGCGGACACGGGCCAGCCCAGGGAACAGCGCCAGCATCTCGCTCATCACCTCATCGACGATCGGCAGGCTGCCGCGTTGGGCGTAGCTGTTGTAGCCGTCGAGATCGCCGCCATAGACAAGGCCGCCCTTGTCCGATTGCGACATATAGAAATGGCCCATGCCGAAGGTCAGGACCGTATCGATGAACGGTTTTAGCGATTCGGTGACGAAGGCCTGCAGCACGTGGCTCTCGATCGGCATCGTCTCGATGCCGGCAAGCCGCATGACCCGCCCGGTGCTGCCGGCAACCGCGACCGCTACCTTTTTTGCGCGGATTTCGCCGCGCGTTGTCGTGACGCCGGTGATGCGGTCGCCGTCGCGCAGGAAGCCGGTGACCTCACAATTTTCGATGATGTCGACGCCGCGGCGATCTGCGCCGCGCGCATAGCCCCAGGCGACGGCGTCGTGGCGGGCGGTGCCGGCGCGCCGCTGCATCAGGCCACCGACGATCGGGAAACGCGCGGTGGCTGAGACGTCGAGCGCCGGCACCAGGCGCGCGATTTCGGCCGTGGTCATCAGTTCGGCGTCGACGCCGAGATGGCGCATGGCGTTGCCGCGCCGGGCATAGTCGTCGAGCTGAGCAGGTGTGTGGGCGAGGTTCAGGCAGCCGCGCTGCGAGAACATGACGTTGTAGTTGAGGTCATGGGCCAGGTTCTCCCACAGCTTCATCGAATGCTCGTAAAAGCGCGTGTTGGCCGGCAGGAGATAGTTGGAACGGACCGCCGTGGTGTTGCGGCCGACATTGCCGGAACCGAGCCAGCCCTTCTCCACCACGGCGACATTGGTGATGCCGTGCTCCTTGGCGAGATAGTAAGCGGTCGACAGGCCATGGCCGCCGCCGCCGATGACGATCACGTCGTAGGACGCCTTCGGGTCGGGCTTGCGCCAGGCCGGCCTCCAGTCCTTGTTTCCGGTCAGCGCGTTCTTGAGAAGCGAAAAGGCCGAATATTCCGCCATTCTTATTGTCATCCATTTCAGGCTTTGCGGCAGACTATAGAGCAGGCGGCCAACGCAAAGCCAAGATTGCGCCATCGCTTTTCGACTCCCCGACTTCGACTGGATTGGCCGACTTCGACTGGATTGGCCGACTTCGATTGGCGGACTTCGAAAACGAGCCGCCTGGCATGACTTGCCCCGTGATATGAGCGTCTTTATCAAGGACGTGCTTCAAAACTGCCGCTGCCGTCCGCGAGTCGCCAGAAAAATCATGTTCTTTCGTTTACTCCGCCTGGTCCTGATCGTTGCGCTTGTTGTCTTGGCGCCGCCGTCGTTCGACGCGATGGCGCAGGCGCTCGGGCAGGGTGCCGCCGGGCTGGTCACAGACCAGCAGAAGGTCATCCAGAGCCTGACGGCCAAAACCGACGATCTCGAGAAGAAGATACAGCAGGACGGCCAAGACGATGCCACCCTGGTGGAAATCCGCCTGCAATTGGAGGATCTGTCGCGGGCGGCGCTCACCAGCGCGCTGGCGTTCCGCTCGCGTCTCGGCGATATCAACGATCGGATCGAGACGCTGGGACCTCCGCCGGCCGCGGGCCAGCCGGCCGAGCCGGACATCGTGACCGGTGAACGCCAGGCGCTGGCTTCCGAAAAAGCCGAGATTAACGCCGTCATTGCCAGCGCGCAGAACCTGTCGATCCGCATCAGCGGGCTGATCGAGAAGATCGGCAACATGCGCAGCGAGCTGTTCCGCAATCAGCTCACCAAGCGCTACGTGCTGTCCGATGCATTGAGCCCGGAGGTCATTTCCGACGCCAATGACGAATTTACCAGTTTCTACAAGGCGGTGTCGTCCTGGCTGAGCTTCGCCTTCAAGTTCAAGTTCCAGGCAATTCTTGCCGCGACGTCGATGGCGCTTGCGCTGGCCGCTGTGCTTTTTGTCGGCGGGCGGCGCCTGTTCGGCCGCGTCTTCGAAGCCGATCCTTCCGTCGAGGATCCATCCTATCTCAGCCGCCTGTCGGTGGCGTTCTGGTCGACATTGCTGCCGTCGCTGGCGGTTGGCGCCTTCCTTATCTCGACGGTCTTCTTCTTCAATTATTACAATGTCTTGCGCGGCGACATCGGCATCTTCCTGAATTCGCTGGTTGCCGTTATCGCGGTGGTGTTCTGCGTCAACCGGCTGACCAATGCGGCGCTGGAACCGCGATTACCGAACTGGCGTCTGATCCCGGTCGAAACCGGCCCGGCGCGCTGGCTGGTGCGGCTGACGACTGCCATGGCCGTCGCCATCGGCATCAATTATTTCCTGTCGGTCGTCAACGACAAGATGGGCTCGCCGCTATCGCTGACCATCGCCAGAAGCTTTGTCGCCACCATCAGCGTCGGCGTCATCCTGATCCTGATGGGCCTGCTGAAGCCGTTCAAGGCTGCCGACGGGAGCTGGCGCCCGTGGCCGGCATGGCTGCGCTACACCGCCGTCGCGCTAGGGCTATTCACCATAGCGTCGGCGCTGCTCGGCTTTATCGGCCTTGCTATTTTCGTCTCGGTGCAGGTCGTGGTTACCGGCACTATCCTGGTCACCGCCTATATCGGCTTCCTGTCGGCGCGGGCGATCGGCATGGAAGGTGGTTTCGCCAACACTTCGATCGGGCGCTGGCTAGCGGCCAATTCAAGCTACGAAGAGACCGCGCTCGACCAGCTCGGGCTTGTCGTCAGCGCCGCCATAAACATCATGATCGTGCTGGTGTTCCTGCCGCTGATCCTGTTGATGTGGGGCTTCCAGCCCGGCGACATCCAGGCTTGGGCCTACAAATTGGCGACGGGCCTCACCATAGGCTCGGTGACGATCTCGGTCACCGGCATCCTCACTGGCGTCGTCGTCTTCATCATCGGCTATTTCCTGACGCGCTGGTTCCAGGGCTGGCTCGACGGTTCGGTGATGGCGCGCGGCCGGGTCGACACCGGTGTGCGCAATTCGATCCGGCTGGCGGTCGGCTATGCCGGCGTCGCGGTCGCGGCACTGGTCGGCATCTCGGCGGCCGGTATCGACCTCTCCAATCTCGCGTTGGTCGCAGGCGCCCTGTCTCTCGGCATCGGCTTTGGCCTGCAGAATGTCGTCTCCAACTTCGTCTCGGGCCTGATCCTTTTGGCCGAGCGGCCGTTCAAGGTCGGCGACTGGATCGTCGCCGGTGACATCAGCGGCACGGTCAAGAAGATCAGCGTGCGCGCCACCGAGATCGAAACGTTCCAGCGGCAGTCGGTGATCCTGCCCAATTCAAACCTGATCAACAATGCGGTCGGGAACTGGACGCACCGCAACAAGCTCGGCCGCATCGATATCAAGGTCGGCGTCGCCTATGGCAGCGACATCAAGCACGTGCATGGCGTCCTGTTGGAGATCGCGCGCAGTCATCCGCTGGTGCTGAAAAACCCCGAACCCTTCGTGCTGTTTTCCAATTTCGGCCCGGCCGCGCTCGAATTCGAGATCCGCGTATTCCTGGCAGACGTTCTTAGTGGCAATATCGTCCAGAACGACATCCGCTTTGCCATCTTCGATGTGTTCGCCGACCAGCATATCGAAATTCCGTCGACACCGCGCGCCGTCGTCGAGACCAAAAAGCACGAAGCGTGGCCGATCGACGACGACAAGATCGAAGTCGAATTCGTCGAGCGGGAACAAGCAAAAGCACTGGCGGCGGTCGAGGCGAAACGTCTCGCCAAGTCGGGACGCAAGGTGCGGAAGCCCGATCCTGACTAGCTGTTTGGAGCTTGCCTTCAAGCCTTCGGAAACCAATTGCGGCATGAATGCGGCATTCAGTTGCCGTTCAGCTTGCATTGCATATAAGCTCACCTGCAAACGGCGAGAATGCCTTGCGAAATGCAACAGAGGCGGTGGCAACACCGATACTGCAAAATGTGGAAGTCTCTCGTCGCCGCCATCGCTTTTCTGGCCGTGGGCGGTTCGGCCCATGCCGCCAGCGCGGTCAACAAGGACGCCGAGACCCGCACGCTGATCGTGACGGAAGGCGGCGGCAAGACCGAGCTGGCGCTGGCCGCCGGCGAAACCGTGGAATTTTGCCCGAGCGGCTGTTTTGTTACCTTGCCGAATGGCGACCTCGAGGCGCTGACCGGTTCGGAGACGATTGAGATCTCGGGCGGCGTCGCGCGCATCAAGTAAAGTCGACGCCATGATTTTTGAAGGCCGGGCAAACGCCCGGCCTTTTATTTGCTTCCGGTAATCGGCGATGAAGGTATGCACTTTTCTTCGAAGCTGCGCAGGGCGGGCTCTAGCAGCGCCTTCGTACCGAGCAGGGCGAAGGCGTAGGTCTAACTGCATTCGACGGGCTGGTGGCGCGGGCTTTTTTGGCGATGTCGCAAACAGGCTGCAAGCGCGGCGCCGCGCCGCCCTATAGTCTGCTCGCAATAGCATCTTGGAGTCGCGGGCAATGGCAGGGTTTCCGGAAAAGGCGAAGGTCGTCATCGTCGGGCTGGGCGGCATCGTCGGCGCATCGGTCGCCCATCACCTGATCGAGCGCGGATGGGACGATATTGTCGGCATCGACAAATCGGGCATCCCGACGGATATCGGCTCGACGGCGCATGCCTCCGACTTCTGCTACACGACCAGCCATGATTTCCTGTCGTGCTGGACGACGCTCTATTCCATCGATTTCTACGAAAAGATGGGTCACTACGCGCGCATCGGCGGCCTCGAGGTCGCCCGCGTCGGCGACGACGCTCGCATGGCGGAGATCAAGCGCAAGATCGCCTCGGCGAAGGCCTTCGGCACACGCGCCCGCCTGATCGATCCCGCCGAGATCAAGGAAAAATTCCCGCTGATCGAAGAACAGATGGTACAGGGCGGCCTGTGGGATCCCGACGCCGGCCTCGTCATCCCGCGCTCGCAGACCGTCGCCGGCAAGCTTGTCGACCAGGCGGAAGCTTCCGGCAAACTCAGGGCGTTTGCCAATACGTCGGCCAGGTCGCTCGTCATCGAGAACGGCCGCATCAAGGGCGTGGTGACCGACCGCGGCACCATCGAAGCCGACTATGTCGTGGTCTGCACCGGCATCTGGGGACGGCTGATCGCGGAAATGGCGGGCGAGGACCTGCCGGTCATGCCGATTGACCATCCGCTTACCTTCTTCGGGCCGTACACTGAGTTCGCCGGCACCGGCAAGGAGATCGGCTGGCCGCTGCTGCGCGACCAGGGCAACTCGGCTTACATGCGCGATACTGGCGACCCTAAGACCGCCGAAGGCGGGCAGATCGAATGGGGTTATTACGAAGAGACCAATCCGCGCCTTTGCCATCCGCGCGATCTTCTCGAGAAAAACCGGGCACGGCTTTCGCCGTCGCAACGCGATCTCGACATGGAGCAGATCCTGGCGCCGCTCGAGCGCGCCATGGAACTGACGCCGATCCTGGGCGAGCTGGGCTACAATGAGAGCCATTCCTTCAACGGCCTGCTGCAGGTGACGGCGGACGGCGGCCCCTCGATGGGCGAAAGCCAGAAGGTGAGGGGCCTCTGGTATGCCGTGGCGATCTGGGTCAAGGACGGCCCCGGCATGGGCAAGCTCATCGCCGACTGGATGACGGACGGCCGCACGGCGATCGACCACCACGCCATCGACTATTCGCGTTTCTATCCGCACCAGACGAAAGAACAGTTCATCTGGGATCGCTGCACCGAAACCGCGATGAAGGTCTACAACCCGGCGGTCCATCCGCGCGAGCCCTTCTCCAAGGCTCGCAATGTCCGCCGCTCGCCCTTCTGGGAGCGCGAGAAGGAACTCGGCGGCTATTTCATGGAGCTCGGCGGCTGGGAGCGCGCCCATGGCTACGCCGCCAACGAGCATCTGCTCGAGAAATACGGCAACCGGGTGCCGGTGCGCCAAAACGAATGGGATAACCGCCACTTCTGGCGCGTCTCGAACGCCGAGCATCTCGCGATGAGCGAGGATTGCGGCATCGTCAACCTGTCGCATTTCGCCATGTACGACGTGGAAGGCCCGGACCATGTCGCGCTGATGGAATGGCTGTGCGCGGCAAAGATCGGCGGTGACGGCAATATCGGCAAGGGCATCTATACCCATTTCCTCGACGAGGAAGGCATGGTGCGCGCCGACCTGACCGTCATCCGCATGGCCGACCGCTGCCGCGTCATCGACGGCGCCGATGCCGGGCCGCGCGACTTCCAGTACATGCGCCGGACGGCAGAGGACAAAGGCTTCGACGTTACCGTCACCGATGTGACCGAGAGATATGTGACCGTCGGCATCTGGGGTCCGAATGCGCGGGCAACATTGGGCAAGGTCGTGGAAAACCCCGACGGACTGACGCTTGAGAATTTTCCCTTTGCCGCGATCAAGCCCGTCAGGATCGCCGGCAAGGACGTGACCGCCTTCCGCATCTCCTATGTCGGCGAGCAAGGCTGGGAACTGCATATGCGCTACGAGGACGGCCTGGCTGTCTGGGACGCGCTGCGGTCGACCGGCGTGATGGCCTTTGGCGTCGAGACCTATGCCAACAGCCGCCGCATGGAGAAGAGCCTGCGCCTGCAAAACGCGGACCTCTTGACCGAATACAATCTGCTGGAAGCCGACCTTGCCCGTCCGAAAGTCAAGGAGGCCGATTTCTGCGGCAAGGCAAAGCATCTGGAATATCGCGCCCGGGTGCATCAGCCGGCCATGCTTTGCACGCTTATCATGACGGACAATACAGATTCGAATGGTGTTCCCCGCTATCCGGTTGGCACGATGCCGGTGATGGACCCGCAAACCGGTGAGACGCTCGTCGACGAGCTCGGCCGCCGCTCCTTCACGACCTCGGTGGCCTATGGTCCGACCCTCGGCAAGAACATCGCGCTCGCCCACCTGCCCTGGGCGTATTGCCAGGAGGGCCGCAAGCTGAGCGTCGAATATTTCGGCGAGAAGTACCCGGTCGAAGTGGCCGCCGTCGGCTACAGGCCGCTCTACGACCCGGAGAACCTCAATCCGCGCAGCTAAGCGTTGCTTGCCTGCCGATTCTCCACACAGGCAAGCCGAGCAGTGCCAGCAGGACCTGAATGCAGAAGCCCGATTCATCGTCGGGCTTTTCGCTTTGTGGAGCGATGATTCTCGCTTACCGTCGCGCTGCGATTGGGGGGTGCCTTTGCGGCGGATCGGCTGGGACAGAAAAAACGATGCGCTTGTGTTTCAGCTGAACCGGAATATCCCGGTTCGCGTCAGCTGGACCTTCGCAATTCCCATTGTGCTGCCCTTCCTGAACGAGTGGGCGAGCCGACCCAAGGATGCACTGATCCATACCTCTATCTTTGCAGCGCTTCTGTTTGCGTCGATATTTCTGCACGAACTGGCACACGCCTGGATCGGACGCCGACAAGGCGTCGCCACCGACATGATAGAATTATATCTCTTCGGCGGGCTCACGCGTTTCAAACGCGCCGCAGCGCCATCGCCTGCCTGGGCGCGGATTGCGATAGCGGGTCCCCTGGCGAACGTCGCGCTCGCCGCGTTTTTCGATGCGGCCTATTATCTGGTTTTTGGAGAACTCATCCCACTTGCGCCCGAAGGGCCATTCGGGTGGCTGCCGTCAAGGTCGGCCGGTCCTCTGGAATGGACGCTTTGGATTGGCGCATTGTTGAACGTGTCACTTATCATTCTCAACATCCTGCCCGCCTTCGATCTGGATGGCGGCGTGATTGCAAGACATTTGTTCCTGAGACGCTTCGGCGTCCGCCGGGCCGCGCAGATCGTCGGCATCTGCGGCATCGTACTTTCAATTCTGCGTTTTGCGATCATCTTGCCTGCCGCGGGTATTCTGTTGTGGCTTCCGCCGTCATTCAAGCCGAACTGGAGGGCAGCGCGCGGGGTCGGTGCTAGAAAACCGAAGCCGGACCCATCCTCCGAGACGGATGTCGAGAAGGCCGTGGAGTGGTGGGGGCGGGGCGGGCACCGCATCCACGAATGAAATTCGTTTTCCGGCGGTTCGCAAAAATGTGACCGAATGAGACCGGCTCTCCACCGGGCTTTTCTCTTTGTCGATCGGCGATTTTCGCTTACCGTGCGGCATGTCTGGTTTTGCCCGTGCAAGACATCTCGTCTCGGGTGCCGCCGCGCTGGCGTCGGTGCTATGGCTGACTGCAAACTCCCGCGCCGCCGAGCCGGTCGACGTCGAACTGGTGCTGGCAGTCGACGTTTCGCTGTCCATGTCGCCGGACGAGCTCGAAATCCAGCGTCATGGCTATGCGGCGGCGCTGACGCATGACGATGTCCTGCAGGCAATCGGCGAAGGCGCTCATGGCAAGATTGCCGTCACCTATGTCGAATGGGCTGGCGCGACCTGGCAGCAGGTCGTCGTGCCGTGGACGGTGATCGCCAATCGTGCCGACGCCGAGCGGCTGGCAGCGCAGCTTTCCGCTCATCCGCCGGCCAGTGCCAGGCGCACCTCGATCTCCGGCGCGCTGGAATTCGCCAGCGATCTCTTTGCTGAAAGCGGCTTCCAGGGCGTCAAGCGGGTGATCGACATTTCGGGTGACGGCCCCAACAACCAGGGCGCACCTGTCGATATCACCCGCGACGCCGTGATCAAGCAAGGCATCACCGTCAACGGCCTGCCGCTGATGACCAGGGGCGGGTTCAGCAGCGCTTACGATGTCAACAATCTCGACCGCTACTACAGCGACTGCGTCATCGGCGGGCCGGGATCCTTCATGATCCCGGTCAATGACTGGACGCAGTTTCCGGAGGCCATCCGCCGCAAGCTGGTGCTGGAGCTTGCCGGTCCGGCCTCGCCGCAGCGAGCGGCGGAAGAGGCGGCGCATCCGCCATTGGTGCTGGCACAGGACATCCCCGTCACCGACTGCCTGGTCGGTGAAAAAATGTGGCGCGACCGCAGCTGGATGTACAACAGCCGCTGATGGCGGAGTTTGCTGTCGATGGTGACATACCGCAGTGCAGCATCTGCTTCATTGACAAGCCTGCGGGCGTCTGTGACACAATTCCCCATCCGAACACATAAAAGGGGAACCGACATGAACAGGATCGGAATTCTTGCCGCAAGCTTGACGCTTGCCGTCGGATTGTCCGCGCCGGCGATGGCCGCCACATCGGTCAGCATCGGCATCAGTGGATGGACCGGCTTTGCGCCGCTGACGCTCGCCAAGCAGGCCGGCATCTTCGAAAAGCACGGCCTCGACGTCACCTTGAAGAAGGTGCCGCAAGCCAGCCGGCCGCTCGCCATCGCCAGCGGCGACCTGCAATGCGCCGCCACCACGGTCGAGACCTGGCTGGTCTGGAACGCCAATGGCGTGACGACCAAGCAGATATTCCAGCTCGACAAATCCTACGGCGCCGACGGCATCGTCGCCCGCAACGACATCAAGACCGTCGCCGATCTCAAAGGTAAGTCGGTCGCGTCTTCGGCGCCGGGCACCTCGCCCTATTTCATGCTGGCCTGGGTGCTCAACAAGAACGGCATGTCGACCAAGGACGTGACGGTCGTCAACCTGGAGCCGGATGCGGCGGCGCAGGCGTTTCTCGCCGGCCAGAACGATGCGGCGGTCACCTATGAGCCGTTCATCTCGGCGGTGCGCGAAAAGTCCGACCAGGGCCATATCCTTGTGACCACTCTCGACTATCCGATGGTGCTCGATACGGTCGGCTGCACGCCGGAGTTCCTCAAGGCCAATCCGGATGCGGGCAAGGCGCTTGCCGACAGCTATTTCGAGGCACTCGACCTGATCAAGAGCGATCCGGCGAAATCCTATGAGACGATGGGTGCCGACGTGAAGCAGTCGGCCAAGGAATTCGAAGAATCGGCCAAATACCTGAAATGGGCCGACAAGGCTGAAAACAAGCAGTTCTTCACCAAGGAATTCCAGGACTTTTCCAAGACCGCCGGCGAGCTTCTGCTGCAGATGGGTTTGATCAAGGAAGCGCCTGACGTCTCGACATTGGCCGACACCAGCGCCGTCGCCGACTAACCGGCAGGATTGTCGCCCGGCGGCGGCGCGTGCGCCGCCGCTTTTTCATTCAGATCAGAGGACGGTCGAAGATGCCGCGCCCCTTGCATCCGGTCTCGCCGGGCATTCGAACCGTGCTCGGCATTTCGTTCTTCGTGCTGTTCGTGGCGTTCTGGGCGTGGATCACGCTTGGCGGCCACGTCAATCGCATTTTCCTTGCCGATCCGCTGTCGATGGTGAGAGACGGTTGGCGGCTGCTGGTCGAGGACCGCTTCTGGCTCGACATCCTTATCACCATCTGGCGCGTCTTCGGCGGGTTCCTGATGGCGGCCATCGTTGCCGTGCCGCTCGGCATCGTGATGGGTGCCTGGAAGCCCGTGGAGGCGTTCCTGGAGCCGTTCGTCTCCTTCGCCCGCTATCTGCCGGCATCGGCCTTCATCCCGCTGCTCATCCTGTGGGCGGGCGTTGGCGAGCTCGAAAAACTGCTGGTGATCTTCGTCGGCTCGGTGTTCCAGATCATCCTGATCATCGCGGTCAAGGTCGGCGGCACACGGCGCGACCTGGTCGAGGCGGCCTACACGCTTGGCTCGTCCGACAACGGCATCGTGCGGCGCGTGATCATGCCGGCCAATGCGCCGGAGATTGCCGAGACCCTGCGGCTGGTGCTCGGCTGGGCCTGGACCTATGTCATCGTCGCCGAGCTGATCGGCTCGTCGTCGGGCATCGGCTACATGATCATCAACAGCCAGTCGCGGCTGGCGACAGGGCAGATCATCTTCGGCATCATCGTCATCGGCCTGATCGGGCTGTTGTCCGATTTCGCATTCAAGGCGCTCAACCGTTGGCTGTTTCCATGGAGCCTGGCGTGAGCAAGCTGCTCATCGAAGGCGTCTCGCGCACCTTCGCCGGTGTCGGCGGTGGGCAGCCGGTCAAGGCGCTGATGCCGATCGATCTGGCGGTTGCCGCCAACGACTTCATCACCATCCTGGGGCCATCCGGCTGTGGAAAGTCGACGCTGCTCAGGATCGTCGCCGGCCTCGAAGCGCCGAGTGGGGGACGTGTTCTGCTCGACGGCAGGGTGGTGGACCGGCCCGGTCCAGACCGCGGCATGGTTTTCCAGTCCTATACGCTGTTTCCGTGGCTGACGGTTGCCGAGAACATCGCCTTCGGCCTGCGCGAACGTGGAATGGCCGAGCACGAGCGCAGCGAAATCGTCGCTTCTTACGTCGATCTCGTCGGGCTGAGAGGTTTTGAAAACCATTGGCCGAAGCAGCTTTCCGGCGGCATGCAGCAGCGCACCGCGATTGCCCGGGCACTGGCCAACGATCCGGAGATTCTGTTGCTCGACGAGCCGTTCGGCGCACTCGACAACCAGACCCGCGGGCTGATGCAGGAACTGCTTCTCGGCATCTGGGAGCGGCGGCAAAAAACGGTGCTGTTCGTCACCCACGACATCGAGGAGGCGATCTTCATGGCGTCGCGCGTGGTCGTGATGACGGCACGGCCGGGCCGCATCAAATCGGACGTTGCCGTCGACCTGCCGCATCCGCGCCACTACACGCTGAAGACCAGCCCGGAGTTTTCGGCACTGAAGGCGCGGCTGACGGAAGATATCCGCGTCGAGGCGATGCGCACGGCGCAGATATAGTCGGGTCAGCAAGGCGCCTGAACGGCTCAGAGACTTCGTAAGTCCTTGATAAGCACGTAAAGATGCAGCGGGTCCGTCGGCGATTGCGCGAATCCGTAGCGCTCGTAAAACGTGCGGGCGCCGTCGTTCTTGGCGTGGACGACGACCGCGCGGATACCTGCAATATCCGCCGCCTGCAAACTGCGCAGGACGGCATCGCGCAACAGTCCGCCGCCGACGCCTTTGCCTTGCCAGTCCAGACTGACCGCAAGACGCGCCAGCAGCATTACAGGCACCGGATGGCGTGCGAGACCTTTCGTCAATCGCTCGGGCGCACCCTCATATTTAACTTCACCAACGACCAGGGTATAAAAGCCGATCACATCTTCGCCAGAGAGACCAATGTAGGTCTGCGAAGCATTGGCTTGCTGGTTTTGGAATGCATAGCGTACGAGAAAGCGATTGAGCGGTTCTTCACCGCAGTCGAACATGTCCACCAAATGCGTGCGGGCCAGTTTCTCGATCTGGAATTCGCTCACGCTGGATCGCGACCGGAAAAGATGCTTGGTTCGTTCAATAGGTGCTTGAGGCGGGGGAGATCACGCGTTGGCGCGTCGAGCGCTGCCATGAACGCGACCCATTTTTCGGCGTCGAGATGGAAGCTGCGCCGGTCGGCTAATGTTTCTTCGGCTCGCGCAAGCGCGCTTTCAAGCACGAAATCGCTGAGCGAACGGCGTTCAGTCGCGGCGGCGGTTGCGAGTGTACGCTTTGCCTGGGGGGTAAGGCGCAAGTCCAGTTTTTCCGATCTGGTGGTTCTGGTCATTGGTACCTCTCGATTGAAGGATACCACGCCAGACAATGTCATGACAATGCGGCCGCGCCCGCGAAACGTGCTGGATCAAGCCGCTAGAAGCTGCTTGCGGTCGACGCGTTCCTGTTGCGGCGAGCGGGCGTACAACTCGCGATAGCATTTGGAGAAATGCGAGGCGGAAACAAAGCCGCAGGCGACCGCCACTTCGACCACCGGCAACGACGACTGGATCAGCAGGTGCCGGGCGCGGTCGAGGCGGATCTCCAGATAGTAACGGGCAGGGGAGCGCCCCATCTCGGTGCGGAACAGGCGCTCAATCTGCCGGCGCGACAGGTCGACATGGTCAGCGACCTCGATCAGCGAGAGCGGCTCGGAGAGATTGGCTTCCATCAGCTCGATAATGGTCAGAACCTTGGAATTCTGCACGCCAAGGCGGGCGCGCAGCGGCAGGCGCTGGCGGTCGGTCGGGCTGCGCACGCGATCAGTCAGCACCTGCTCGCAGACGCGGTTGACGAGGCTTTCGTCGAAATCGTCGCCGATCAGCTTCAGCATCATGTCGAGCGCGGCGGTGCCGCCGGCGCAGGTGTAGATGTTCTGGTCGATCTCGAAGAGGTCGGCGAAGACATTGGCCTTGGGGAACGCCTCGGAAAAGCCCGGCAGGTTCTCCCAATGGATGGCGCAGCGCTTGTTGGACAGCAGGCCTGCGGCGGCCAGGATATGCGCGCCGGTGCACAGGCCGCCGACGGCAACGCCGCGATTGTACTCCTCGCGCAACCAGGCAAAGGCCGATTTGTTCTGGTAGCGCTCGACATTGATGCCGCTGCAGACGATGGCCATGTTCGGCCGGTCCGGTCCGGACATTTTCTTGCGCTCTTCCTCCAGCGAGGTGTTGACGGCGCATTCGACGCCGTTCGAGGCGCGCACCGGCTTGCCGTCGATGCTGGCGAGCCGCCAGCGATAGGCTTCATAGCCGAGCATGCGGTTGGCCGAACGCAACGGATCGAGCGCCGTCGCGAAGGCGATCATGGTGAAATCGGGGACCAGGAAGAATACGAACGATCGCCGAATCGGGTGCTTTACGACGTTCACGGGTAGATCCTCACGCTGCAATGGCGCGAACAGGATGTCGCGATTAGCATAGCGACATCAGGAAAGACGTTTCCTGTCAATTGGCTAGATGGCAACGGAGCGACTTTATTTGCGACACGGGTCGCAAATGGGCAATCGCTATGCGGCGAAGGACGCGACATGCCGCCGGATCGAGCAAACGAGCCTACGCAGTCTGCGCACACGAAAACGCCGCGTCGGCAAAACCGAAGCGGCGCTGGATCGATTTCGAAGCAGCGCTAGGCTGCTTCCGCCGGGATTGCCGCGTCTCAGGCGACGAAGCCGAGGCGCGCGGCAGCCATGGCACCGGTCTGGCCAGGCATGGTGTTGGCCAGGCGCTGGCGCTCGAGCGCGGTCGTCAGGTTCATTTCGCGACGGGCAAAGAGGCGGGCAAAAAGCTTCATGATCATCTCCATTCGGTTGCTCAGACGGGTCGCCTTCGCTTGATGGAGTGGGGCAGCTCGTTTGTTGATGATGATATAGGCTTACGTGAGGGGAAACTAAATCGCAAAAGCGAAGCACTTGATATGAAAAGCGACACGGAATGCGACAAATTTGGGCATTCTGCCCAGGATTTTCGATTATTTACAATGTGTTGATTGCCAGTGCGGGCTGCTATGCGACTTGCTCATATGCGGCATGCGACGGCGACATGGCTCGGGAAAATCATTGGAGTACAAACAAAAAGGCCTGCCGGGCTGATCTGCGCGGCAGGCCTTCAGCTGTTGATACACACGGTTTACTTTGCTCCAGCCCAGGATCCCACACCATGGCGAGTGCCGGCCTTGGCATCGGCAGCTTCGGGCCAGCCGATATCCTTCTGCAGTTCAATCGGCAGCGCGCGAATGGCGCGTTCCGTCTGGTAGCGGGCACGGGCCTCGCTGAACTCGGTCGCGATCCGACCGATGGATGACAGGATAGACATCTCATTCTCCTTCGCGTTGGGCCGGGTTGTCCCGGCGCTTGCAGCGTCAGGCGGTACACCGGGTTTGTTTCAGCTTCATTTCGTGTCGATTGCAGGTCCGTGTCATGGTTGTTTCGGGACCACTTCGATGCGTCCTGCCTTCGATGGAGTTGACTATCCTCCCAAACTGATGTTCAATCAAACGAAATGGAATGATGGTTTGCATCAGAAAAATTGAAGGTCGCTTGCCATGAACGCCCCACTCAATCATCCGCTGCCGCTGCTCGATCTCGATGTTTTGCGCACTTTCGTCGCAATCGCCGAGACCGGCAGCTTCACCACTGCGGCCAATGCGGTCTTCCGCACGCCGTCGGCCGTCTCCATGCAGATCAAGAAGCTGGAGGACATTCTCGGCCGCTCGGTGTTCGCGCGCGACGCCCGTTCGGTGACGCTGACCACCGATGGCGAGATGCTGCTCGGCTATGCGCGCCGGCTGCTGTCGATCAATCGCGAGGTGGTGTCGAAGTTCATCATTCCAGACATTGTCGGGGTGGTGCGGCTCGGCTCGCCGGACGATTACGGCGAACGTGTGCTGCCGCATGTGCTGAAGCGGTTCGCACAGTCGCATCCATCGATCGCGGTCGACGTCACCATCGACCAGAGCGTCAATCTGCGCCGGCGCATGGACGACCGGGCGCTCGACATCACGCTGCTCACCAACTCCTACAAGACCAGCGCGATTGGCGCCGAAGTGCTGCTCACCGAGCCGATCGTCTGGGCCGGTGCCAAGGGCGGTTGCGCGCATCTGCGTGAGCCGCTGCCGGTCTCATTGTGGGAAGAGGGGTGTGCCTGGCGGGCAGGGGCATTGGAGGCGCTTGGCCGCGAGGGCCGCAACTACCGTATCGCCTATATGAGCGCACACACGGCCGGCCAGCGCGCCGCGATCATGGCGGATCTTGCAGTCGCGCCGCTGCCGAAATCGTTCCTCGGCAGCGACATGGTCGAGCTGTGCCCGAAGGACGGCATGCCTGACATCGGCACCTACAATCTGGCCATGGTGGTGACGCCGGACGCCAGCGCGCCGGTGAAGGCAGTCGCCGATCATATCCGCGCGACGTTTGAGATGTTCAGGGAAACTGGGAAGTTCTGACCCAAACTACGACCTGAGCGGCGCAACCAGATCGCGAGGGGTTCCGTCGCGGTCTGTCCTCTGCAGCGACAACTCTCCTGCCTTGGCATGGTAACTGTCAGTTTCGTTGGTCAAGAAGGCCACTATACTGTCCCGCGCGCGTCGCGCCTCCGGCATGTCGATCAACGGCCAGACATGGAACATGCCTTGCTCGTGGACGATCTCAATTTCGACGCCGGCCGCGCGCGCCTTTTCCGCGAAGATCAGATTGTCGGGGGTGAGCAGATCGCGTGAACCGGTCAGCAGCAGCGTTTTGGGCAGCACCGACAGGTCGCCGTAAACCGGGCTGATCCGCCAGTCGGTGGGATCTATGCCGGCGCTGTAAAGTCGGATCGCCTCGCGGCCGCCGGCAATGCCCAGCCACGGATCGTTGCGTTCGGCCTCATACATTTCTGGGTTGGCGAGCGACACGTCGAGACCGGGCGAAATCAGCACGTGGCGTGATGGCAAGGGCAGGCCATTTTGCGCAGCCATCATCGTCAGCACGACGGCCATGTTTCCGCCGGCGGAATCGCCCATGAAGATGATGTCGTTCGCGCTGGTTTCGCCGAACATCAGGCGGTAGACAGCGCCGACCATACCAAACATGGCGTGGAAATCGTGTTCGGGAGCAATGGGATAGATCGGCACAGTGATACCGAACCCGAGACGGTCGGCCATGTCGGCGATCAGCCGCCAATGATAGGGGGTGATTTCGAAGACGTAAGCGCCGCCGTGCAGGTAGAGAATCCGCTTCCGCTCGCCAGCCTTGGGCGCGATCTCGTAGACGGGAAAGCCGTTGATCGTGCGGGTTGTGATCTCCAGGCGTGACCGCAGCGACGCAGGCGGCTGATGGTTTTCCGTCTTGCGCGCATAGGCGATCCAGCGCTGCAGGTTCTCGGGGCTGGAAAACGCCTTCTTGCGGCTGTACCTGAGGACGAACGACACGACGTGGCTTTTGAGACTGGGCATGCAGATACACGGACTTCGGCTGAGCCGATTAAGAGAACCCCCGACTATTTCGAAGATTGTGTCGCCACCAAAAAAGTCAAGATTGATGCAATCTCAACACGGTCGTTTGATCCCAGCTGTCGACAAAGCGTCCGGCCATGAAGTCTCTGGCCTACCGGCGCAGCTCAACGCCGCGGCAGCAACGCGGCGCGCAGCCAATTGCTGGGTGCAGCCGGAGCCGCATTGCGGCTCCGGCGAATACCGAGCAGCTTGCATTTGTCGATGAATTTCATCCGCGCTGCATGCCCCATCCGACCGAAAGCTGCCTTTCGCTCGAACGCGGCGACACCGGCCAGCCAATGTCCTTTTGGATCTCAGGCGGCAAGCTGTTGAGGATGCGCAGCGACTTGCGCGCTTCGCGTGTTTTCTTGAAGGCCGCACCATAGCGGCCGAGGCTTTCGAACATCGACATCTTGATCTCCTTGGAGCGTTGCGGTGGCCGAAAACTGTTTCCGCCTGCCGTTCGATGTCGGTTAAATGCTCCGCCTATGTATCTGGCGGATTTCACGAAAACGCAATTTCGTTTCCAGATCGGCGCGACCTGGAAACATTTGCATACAAATGAAAAATGGAAGGTCTGACGGCCTATCGGAGGCGAGTCATCCCCGCCCGCGCCGCGCGGCGTGGCCTTCGCGCGAACGCCGCCGCGGGGCAGCGTCGCCGGCAATGCCGTCTTCGCTCACCGTCTTGCGCGGCGGCAGTTTCACCGCCGCCGACAGCTTGGGAAACGGGTCGATCTTGTTCGGGAGCGCCATGGCATAAACGAAATGTTCCTGGAATTTCGGCTCCAGCGCCGTCTCGATCTTCTCGATCTTGCTAACGGTTTCCTCGATCTCGCGGCGATAGCCACGGTTCAACAGCGCCATGCGGGCGCCGGCGCCGGCCGCATTGCCAACGGCCGAGACCTTGTCGAGGTCGCAATCCGGAATCAGGCCCAGCACCATTGCGTATTTCGGGTCGATGAACGAGCCGAATGCGCCGGCGAAGTGGATGCGGTCGACATGATCGGTGTGCTGCTTTTCCATCAAAAGCTTGGTGCCGGCATAAAGGGCGGCCTTGGCAAGCTGGATAGCGCGCACATCAGTCTGGGTGATGGTGATCTTGGGCTCGCCTTCCTTCAGCACATACGAGAAGGTGCGGCCATTGGCGACGACGCGAGGCGAGTGGCCGCTCAGCGATCCATCGACGACGCCGTCCTCGGAGATGATGCCGGCGAGATACATCTCGGCGACCACCTCGATGATGCCGGAGCCGCAAATACCGGTGACGCCGGTCGCCTGCACGCTGTCGAGGAAGCCCGGCTCGTCGGACCAGAGTTCCGAGCCGATGACGCGGTATTTCGGTTCCAGCGTTTCAGGATCGATGCGGACGCGCTCGATGGCACCCGGTGCGGCGCGCTGGCCACCGGAGATTTCCGCACCTTCGAAGGCCGGGCCAGTTGGCGATGAGGCCGCCACGACCCGGTGGCGATTGCCGAGCACGATCTCGGCATTGGTGCCGACATCGACGATCAGCATCATCTCGTCCTGGCGGTGCGGCCCTTCCGACAGCGTCACTGCGGCAGCGTCCGCGCCGACATGGCCGGCAATGCAAGGAAGCATATAGAGCCTGGCGCCCTGGTTGAGCTTCAAACCGATATCCGATGCCTTGATGTGCACGGCGCCGGAGACGGCTAGCGCGAAGGGGGCGCCGCCGAGCTCGGTCGGATCGATGCCGAGGAACAGATGGTGCATGATCGGATTGCCGACGAACACGGAATCCAGGATGTCGTTGCGTTGGACGTTGCCTTCGGTGCAGACTTTGTCCACAAGCCCCGAAATGGCCTCGCGCACGGCGACCGTCATACCTTCACGGCCGTCCGGGTTCATCATCACGTACGAGACACGGCTCATCAGATCCTCGCCGAAGCGGATCTGCGGATTGGATGTGCCCGACGAGGCGGCGACGCGGCCCGACAGCAACGACACCAGATGCATGGCGATCGTGGTCGAGCCGATATCGCAGGCAAGTCCGTACGCCTCGTTCTTGAGGCCGGGCCACAAAGCGATGACCCGTGCGGTCTCGCTGTCGGTGTCCTTGTGGATGGCGGCGGTCGCGGTCCAGTTGCCTTTGCGCAAAATACCTTGCACCTGCGGCAACAGATGGAAGTCGAAATCGAGGCTCTTGAGGCCCCAGTCCTTCATCAGCGCGATCTTCAGACGGTCGAGGTCGCCGAGCGGCTTGTGCATGTCGGGTTCTTCGATCTCGACATAGCACATGCGGATTGCCGCATCGCGGGCGATGACCCTGGTGTCGGCGTCCTTGCGGATGGTCTGCGCGTTGATGACGGTGTCCTGCGGCACGTCGACGACGAGATCGCCGAGAATCTGCGCCGAGCAGGACAGCCGGCGGCGCTCGGGCAGGCCGCGTACGCGCTCGTAGCGCTCTTCCTTGGCGCCCTTGGGCGAGAGGTGATCGTTGGAGGAAACGATCTTGTGCTTGGCGAAATTGCCTTCCTGCACCTCGATCTGGCAACGCCCGCAAGTGGCACGCCCGCCGCACACGCTCTCGACATAGACACCGAGCTGGCGCGCGGCATCCAGAACCGGCGTGCCGACCGGAAACCGCCCGCGCTTGCCCGACGGCATGAACAGCACGAGCGGATCGGTGATGTTGACGGGAGAGTTCATACGTTCCAGACTTTACTTTCTACGCAGCTCGGGTCTTGGCCACGGCAGCGATGCCGCTGTGTCTCGGTTCCTCCCCAGTCCTAGGCCCCATATCGTGTCGGCCAAGACCTGGCTCAACCCCGCGCCATACGCGCTTCGCGGCCGCCGCGCCTGCGTCCGCCATTGCCATTGCCATCGCCCGGCGCGTTGACCTGCGTCCGGGCGGCAACGGCCTGGCCGCCTTCAGCAGGCTTGTAGTCCTTGTAGGTCCTGATCCAGTTGGTGCAGTTCTCGTCGGTGCCGTTCAGCACGTTGGCGCCGCGCACCGCTTCCATTTCCTGCGGCCGCACCGGGTTCATGATCGCCGAGGTCATGCCGGCGCCGATCACCATCGGGATGAAGGCGGCGTTGATGCCATGACGGTGCGGCAGGCCGAACGAGATGTTGGAGAGGCCGCAGGTGGTGTTGACCTTGAGCTCCTCGCGCAGCCGGCGTAGCAGGGCAAATACCTGGCGGCCGGCATCGCCCAGCGCGCCGATCGGCATGACCAGCGGGTCGACGACCACATCATGCGCCGGAATGCCGAAGTCGGCACAGCGCTGAACGATCTTCTTGGCGACGGCGAAGCGCACATCGGGGTCCATCGAAATACCGGTCTCGTCGTTGGAAATGGCGACGACGGGAACGTTGTATTTCTTGATCAACGGCAGGATGGCTTCGAGCTTTTCCTCCTCGCCGGTGACGGAATTGACCAGCGGCCGGCCCTTGGCGACCTTCAGCGCCGCTTCGATTGCCGCAGTCACGGAGGAGTCGATCGACAACGGCAGGTCGACCAGGCCTTGCACGATCTCCAGCGTCTGCACCAGCAGCGCCGGCTCGGTGGCGTTGGGATCGACTGCAGTGACGCCGGCATTGACGTCGAGCATGGTCGCCCCACAGGCGGCCTGCTCCAGCGCATCCTTGATGACGGTCTCAAAATTGCCGGCGATCATTTCGGCGGCCAGTTTCTTACGGCCGGTCGGGTTGATGCGCTCGCCGATCACGCAGAAGGGCTGATCGAAGCCGATGATGATTTCTCGTGTCGCCGAGGCGACGATGGTCCGGGTCATGAAATCTCTCCATCGTGATATAAAGAGTTCTTTATATCGTTATCTGTTTCTGATCAAGCGAATGCTGACGATTCGCGCTGTCAATGCGCGGTCTTGACCATGTCGACCTGGGTTTCAGTGAGGTCGTCATGCAGTATGTGGTCGAGCCGGTCGGCAACGAGCTGGTCGTCGCGGCGGATTTCGCGTTTCCACGGCCGGCGACCCTTCAGCACGCCGGATTCGTCGACGATCTCGGCGACGTATTCTTCCTGGCGGTAGGCCATCACATGGACGCCGGATACACCGGGAATTTCCTTCACCTCATTGATGATGTCGATGCAGAGCTGCTTGCCTTCCTTCTTCTGATCCTGGGCGCCTTCCAGGCGCTTGACGATCTGATCGGGAATGTGAATGCCCGGTACGTTGGAGCGGATCCATTTGGCCGTCTTGGCCGAGGCCAGCGGCCCGACGCCGCACAGGATGAAACATTTCTCGGTATAGCCGAGATCGCGGACCTTCTGCATGTAGGTGCGGAACATCGGTACGTCGAAGCAGTACTGGCTCTGCACGAACTGTGCCCCGGCGGCGATCTTCTTGCCCAGCCGATAGGGCCGGAAATCGATCGGCGGCGCGAACGGGTTGATGGCCGCGCCAAGGAAAAGCTGCGGCGGCGTCGTGAGTTTTCGGCCGGACAGGAATTTGCCGTTATCGCGCATAACGCGGCAGGTTTCGAGCAGCGACATGCAGTCGAGATCGAACACCGGCTTGGCGCCGGGCTGGTCGCCGGCCTGCACGCCGTCGCCGGTCAGGCACAGCATGTTGGCGACGCCCATCGCAGCACCCCCAAGCACGTCGCCCTGGATGGCGATGCGGTTCCGGTCGCGGCAGGCGATCTGCATGATCGGGGCATAGCCCATGCGGGTCAGCAGCGCGCAGATGCCGACCGACGACATGTGGCAGTTGGCGCCGGAAGCGTCGACGGCATTGATGGCGTCGACCCAACCGTCGAAAATCCTGGCGCGGTTGTAGACGTCTTCCGGATCGGCGCTGTCAGGCGGATTGAGCTCGGTCGTCACTGCGAACTCGCCGCGCCTGAGGACGCGTTCCAGCCGGCCACGCGAGGTGTGGCCGGGCAGGGGATCGAGCGGCAAATGGATGCCGGCCGGATTCTCGTCTGGCTGACGGCCGATCATGCCGACGCTCCGGTCTTCGTAGTATTCCGGGCCGCATTGCGGGCGGCCGCGGCCTGCGCGGTGACCCGCAGCCACGCGGAGGTTTCGCGCAAGGACTGATCCACCGGCTTCTGCACTTCCAAAATCTTGTCGCCATGCACCATGTTCCGCGAACCTTCCCAGGCTTTGACCCAGACGCAAGGCATGTCAGGCTCGACCTCGCAATTGCCGTTGGCGCGGACACCGCCGCAAGGGCCGTTGCGCAATTGCTTGGGGCAGTTCATTGGGCACGACATGCCGGTCGAGGAAAGGATGCACTGGCCGCACATGCGGCAGTCGAACATGAAACCCTTGACGCGCTTTTCGACGAATTTCACAGGCCCTTCGACACGGCTGTAGCCGATGCCCTTCCACAGCGGATGGAGGAGCAGGAACATGTCGGCGAATTTGCCATAGAACCATTCGAGCAGCCGCGAATGCCGCACAGACCAAAGGCGCACCGCGAAAGAGCGCTGCACACGCCGCTGTGGCGACACGTCGGCCGGCTTGTAGTCGGATTTCGGCGCCGCCTTCTTGACGATGGTCGCCTGGGTCACGCCGGCTTGAGCCGTCGTCGCCGGCATTGATTGGGGATCAGACATTTTCTTTGCCCCCCGCCTTGACCAGAGCGACCAGCCGCTCACGGTCGTATTTCGCATCAAGTTCCTGAAGAGCCTTCTCGGCCTCGGCTTCAAGATCGTCACTGACCGGGAGGGGTTCTGCCTTGCGCCATTCGGCAAGATAGTCGTCGGTGCCGCCAGCGCCGGTGCGCATGGCGCACATGTCGATCGCCTCGGTGAAGCGCAGCGGCAGTTCGCGCTTGGCGTTCTGCCGGCCCTTCTTGACGATGACCTGGGCGGGGATGTCGCGCCAGTAGACGACGATCAGATCGGCCATAATTTCCTGCTCCTGCAGAGCGCCGTGCGTCCAATCGGACGCACAAACGATGCTCTACCATTTAACTCCGCTGCATCGTGCTCTCCGAAGATCGATTCCGATCTTTTGGCCAATGCAGTGGTTTCGAGCATTGCCGGAAGCGCTGTTGGGCTGCTTGTTATGGGACGACGCGGGGGCCTTCAAAAGCGACGCAATCGACGGCCGCGGTTGAAAGCGGAGTTTCTTCCAGCACTGGTCAGCCGGCGCGGCCATCGTAGCTGCCGACCAGCTTCCTGTGGAAGCGCACGTAACCTCGTTCGGTCGTGCGTAAATGCTCCGCGACGATGTCATGGAAGCGCGGCAGGCGGTGGAAGGGAACGGCCGGATAGGAATGGTGCTCGGAATGGTACGGCATGTTCCAAGCCACGAAGCGCACCAGCCTTGTGGTGAAGGTGGTGCGGGTGTTCTCGAGCATGTTGGCGACATGCGGGCACAACGCGTGCTCGGCCAGCAGGTAGGCACGCAAAAACGGCTGTCCGACCAGCACCGGCAAGATCCAGACCCACAACAGCAGCGCCGACTGCGCGGCGAGCGATGCGGCCAGCAATGCCGCATGGCCGATCAGGAACAGCCGTGCTTCGGCAACCACCTTGCCGCGGCCCTTTTCCGGCACAAAGCCGTCGCGGTTGCGGCCCGCCGCATTGGTTGCGATCACACGGCCCATGGCGATCCAATAGGGGCCGCCTGACAGATAGCGCAGATATTGGCTGATGGTCTCCGGCTTCGGGGCCATCAGTTCGGGGTCGTTGTCCGGGTCGTGCGTATGGCGGTGATGGGCGAAATGGAAATAGCGGAACCATTCCGGCGGCAGCAGGATCAGGAAGCCGGCCACGGCGGCAACAGCGCGATTGAGCCACGCCGTCCTGAACGCCGTTTCATGGATGGTCTCGTGCAACAGCGTGAAGAAGAAGACGATCAGGATTCCCTGCGGCAAGACGAGCAGCGGCCAGAACGGGATGCGGGCGGCGATCAGCGCGCCTAGCAGGATAACCAGCCCGGCATGGACCGCCAGCCGGACAATGCCTGGCCGGTCAACCCTGGCGGTGAGGTCGCGACGGTCCTCGACCGAAAGGCCGGCAATGATGGTGCGGTGGTCGATGTCGCTCATGATGCAATGTTAGTGGCGGGTGGCTGTCCGGTAAATCGGCGCGTCACCAGACGCCGTTCCTTATCCCCGTCCAGAGATAAAACCATACCGTCGGATGATACCATTGTTTCGAAGGCAGGCCGGGATCCACCGTGCCGACCTTGCCGGCCAGCGCATCCCTGACCGCTTCGACGCAGATGTCGCGCGAGAAGGCCGCCTGCCGCAACGCGTAGCTTGAAATTGTGTCGCCCGGCTGCGGTTTGCCACGCGTCTGCCGCAGCACGCCGCCAGTGTCGACGCCGGCGTCGACCAGATGTACGGTGGTGCCGAAGTTCTCCGCATCGCCTGAAGCCAGCGCCCAGTAGCCGCCGTTCATGCCGCGATATTTCGGGGCGATGCCGGCGTGGTAGTTGAGGACCGGGCAAGGGATTTTCGCCAGCGTCTGCCGCGACAGCAAGCGGCAGCCGGCGAGCAGCACCACACCCGGCTGGATTTCCGCGATCGCCTGCAGGCACTCCGGCGCGTTGGCCGACGAGACATAAATGATCTTTTGCCCAGGCTTCGGTTCGGTTTGCAGCTTCTGCCCGGCGGCAAGCCGTGCTGCGTGGCCGGCGAAGAAGCGCTTGCCGAGGCGCGTCAGCACCATCGTGCCGAGTTGACCGATGGCCGAGGTCCAGCCTTGCCGCCGCGCCCGCGCGAGAAGCAATTGCTTTTTGGATTCAGGAGCTTCGAGGATGACGCTGACCGGGCCGAGTTGATCGGCGACGGCGTTGACGATCGCCCAGATATGCGGGCCGCCTTCGGTGACGACGACGATCGGCCGTTGGTTTGTTTTCGACAGTGCCATGCTCTGCGACCCCCCCGCAAAGAACCTGTTCTTTGCGCGCGAATGCTAGGCTGACCGGGTTAACCCCTGGTGATCGGGGCTCAGCGCTTGAATTCGAGGATATCGAGCTTCGATTCTAATAGGGCGCCGGGAACTCGATGCGCCATTCACTGGCGCTGTTGCGGAAGGCATAGCCGACCTGATCGCTTTCCGGGCCGCTGCCGTAGGGCTTTGCCGGATCGTCGTTGACGTGGAAGGAACCGAGATAGATCGCGCGTTTCTCGCCATCGTCGAAGAAGCGGCCCTTGGTGCGCTGCGAGCCGGTGATCTTTTCCAGTCTCCAGCCGGAGCCGTCGTCACTCACCTTGCATTTGAACCAGCCATAGATGACGAGCGGGCTCAATCCGCCGGCCTTGATGGTGCGGCATTGCCATTTGCCGGTCAGGTCCCTGTCAGAGAAGGGAACCAGCGGCTTTGCCAGCAAAGCGTCGAGCTGCTTGACCTCGGCGGGATCGCCGGCCTTCGCCTCGTCAAGCGCTGCCTTGCGCGTCTCGCCATATTTGTTGAGCCGCGCCTTGTCGGCAGCCGTTATCAGCTTCTGCACCTCGCCATCGGCCAACGCGGGCATGGTCAAGCAGAGGACAGTTGCTGCGGCAAACATGAGGCGAGCGATCATCGGTGGCGTTTCCCTTTTGTTGGCTGTTTTCTTGTCTGGCGCATACCTTAATGTTTCGCCGCGTTCTGTCATCCGTGCCTGAGCATCGACAGCAGAAACGAGGTGCAAAAGAATGCGGATCTTGCTGACGGGATCGTCCGGTTGGCTGGGCAGCGCCTTGGCGCCGCGCCTGCGGGCTCTTGGTCATGACGTCACCGGCCTCGATCCCGTCCCATCCTCGGAAACGCGAATCGTCGGCTCAGTCGCCGATCGCGACCTGGTCATGAGGGCGGTCGAGGAGAACCGCATCGAGGCCATCATCCATAGCGGCGCGCTGCACAAGCCTGACATCGAACGTCATCGCAACGAGGATTTCGTCGAGACGAATGTGCGCGGCACGCTCAACCTGCTCGATGCGGCAGCAGCTTTTGGCGTTCAGCGCTTCGTGTTTACGTCGACGACATCGCTGATGATTTCCGAGTCCATACGCACCGGCTTCACCGGCGGGGCGCGCAAGGCGGCATGGCTGACGGAAGACATGTCGCCTGAACCGCGCAACATCTATGGCGTCACCAAGCTTTCAGCCGAACAGCTCTATCATTTGCAGTTCGGCCTGCCGGTGATCGTGTTGCGCACCGCCCGGTTTTTTCCCGAGGCGGACGACATGGCGCACGTGATCGAACAGTCGGATGCCAACACCAAGGCCAATGAGCTGTTGTTCCGCCGGCTGACGGTGGAGGACGCAGCCGACGCCCACATCGCTGCCCTGGAGAAAGCGCCGCAATTGGGCTTCGACACTTTCATCATCTCGGCACCGACGCCTTTCCAGCCCGAAGATTGCGCGGCCTTGATCGCCGACGCGCCGTCGGTCGTCGCGCGCTATTTTCCGGATTATCCGGCACTCTACACGAAGAAAGGCTGGACGATGTTTTCGTCGATCGACCGGGTCTACGATGCGTCGCGGGCGAGGAAGCGGCTGGGTTTCGTCTGCAAGACGAGCTTTGCCGATGTGCTTGCCGCCCTGGCGATCGAATAGAAGCGCGGCTATCATCGCAAAACGTTTGCGCGGGGAGGTGCATGTTGGGGGTGACGATCCATTTTGAGGGACAGCTGCGCGAAGACGAGCACTACGCTGTGCTATTGCGGGAAGTGGAGGCGTTTGCTGTCACTCGAGGCTGGCCGTTTCGGAAAATAGACGAAGCCGAAATGGTTCTCCATCGGGTCGTTGATGAACGCAGCGTGGACTATCTCGGCCCGGTTATAGGAATAGAGCTTCTGCCGCATCCCAAGTCGGAGCCCCTTCGGTTCGAGTTCGACAGGCACCTCTTCATGCAGCAATTTTGTAAGACCCAGTTTGCCGGGTCGGACGCGCATATCGAAATCATCGAGCTGCTCCGCAAAGTTGCTCCTCTTTTCGACAAGCTCGATGTCTTTGATGAAGGCGAGTACTGGGAACTGGGCGACTCCTCAATTCTGCAAGTCAACCTCGACACCGTCGAAGCCCTGATTGCAGAGGCGTTGCGCAAGGATCCAACTGCAAGGGGACCGATCCGGTTAGAAAACGGCCGCGTTGTCGATTTCGTGTCGGATCCGCAACCGGCGAGCAAATAATCCGAAGCGGGGCGTCTAACGGACGTCCTCCGGATGTGAGGCCACCCGCTTAAGTTCGCCCGTCAGGTCACCATAGCCGGTCGAGCGCCGCTCATAAGCGAGGCCGAGTATTTTCGCCGCCTTTTCGGCGACCTTGTCGAGTTCCGGGTCGTCGGTCTGGGCGATATAGATCAGCTTCTCGTAATTGCCGAAATAGTCCTTGATCAGCTCCGGGTGCTTGTCCAGACCGAGCGGCTTCATGAAGAAGGCATCGAATTGCCGGCAGAGGAAATCGGTCATGTAGAACGACATCATGTCGTCATCGGCGACCTTCGCATAGGCATCCATGCCCTGGTAGAAGGCAAAGCAATGCGGCCCGGCCATACGCTCGACGCCGTGCTTCTCGCAGATCCGGTCGAGCAGGCCACCCGTGCCGCAATCGGCATAGCCGACGAATATGTGTCTGTAGCCGTCGGTCTTGGCCTTCTCGATAGCCTTGTCCATGGCCGGCGCGATGCGGTCCGGATAGAAATGGAACTCCGCCGGCAAGCAGGTCAGGTCGAGATGGTCGAGCCCGAGCTGCTCCTTGACCGCCAAAACTTCGCGCGCAATCATCCCGCAGGCGATGACGAGCAGCCTGTCGCCTTGATCGGATTGTTGTTTTCGCGCGGTAGTCATGGAACCAGTCTAATCCATCTTCGTTGCTGTCCAGCGAATTTATATCCTGAGGGAGACACCATTCATGAAATTGTTCCGCGTCGCGCCAATCGCTATTCTCGCCTGCGCCTTGGCTGTTTCGGCCTGCGCCAACACGGTGCGCGGCGTCGGTAAGGATATCAAATCCACTGCGAAGGCTGTTGACGATACCGTCAAGAAACCCTGATCCGCACGGCTCTAAATATTTGGGAATAAAAAAGCCGCACTGCAAGGCGCGGCTTTTCTCGTCGGTGCCGGACTTATTGGCTCAGGCCGAAGCGCGGACGTTGTGCTTGCGCTTCATGAAGTCCTTGGCGGTCTCGACCGCCACCGCGGCGTCGCGGCAATAGGCGTCGGCGCCGACGGCTTTGCCGAATTCCTCGTTGAGCGGTGCGCCGCCGACCAGCACGACATAGTCATCGCGAATGCCCTTTTCCTTCATCGTATCGATGACGACTTTCATGTAGGGCATGGTCGTCGTCAGCAGCGCCGACATGCCGATGATGTCGGGCTGGTGCTTTTCGATGGCATCGAGATATTTTTCGACCGCATTGTTGATGCCGAGGTCAATGACATCGAAGCCGGCGCCTTCCATCATCATGCCGACCAGATTCTTGCCGATGTCATGGATGTCGCCCTTGACGGTGCCGATCACCATCTTACCCTGCTTCGGCGCGCCGGTGGCGACAAGCAGCGGACGCAGGATGAACATGCCGGCCTTCATCGCGTTGGCCGACAGCAGCACTTCGGGAACGAACAGGATGCCGTCGCGGAAGTCCTCGCCGACGATGCGCATGCCCTCGACCAGAGCCTCGGTTAACACCTTGTAAGGCGCCCAGCCGCGCTCGAGAAGGATATTGGTGCCTTCCTCGATTTCTTCCTTCAACCCGTCATAAAGATCGTCGTGCATCTGCTGCACCAACTCGTCGTCGGAGAGTTCCGAAAGGATGATCTCGTCGTCGGCCATTTTTTCTCAGGCTCCTTGCCGGCTACAACTGTTGCGGCAGCTTAAAAATATCGCGTCAATACCTAACCCGCACGGGCCGGTTGTCCATAGCTGATTTGCGACTTCCCGCAAAACGAAAGCGACCGTAAATCTCTTGGAATTCTTGTCGATTTTGCGACAGGCGTTGGCGCTGGCGGGCCGTTTCGAATAGGGTGCATGGCTACGATCCGGCCAGAGACCGCAATATGCGGCCGCAAACGGATTTCAGGCCGGTGCAAGAGCCCGGCCGGAGTAAATCAGGCCAGAACGAAAGCCAGGGAAGAACGATTATGAGTGAGAACGCGCCGGTCGATCAGGAAGCGTCAAACGCACGGCGCGGGCGCGCTGCCAGCGGTGGCGCCGCAGCCCGACGGGCTGCACGTTCGGGCGGCGGCCCCGGCACACAGCTCACCTATATCAAGCGCAAGATCAACGTCTATGAAGTGCTGGACGAGGAAGGGCTGGCGCTGATCGAAAAGAACACCGACACGGTGCTGGAGGAGATCGGCATCATCTTCCGCGACGACGCCGAGGCGCTGCAGCTTTGGAAAGAGGCGGGCGCCGACGTCAAGGGCGAGCGGGTGCATTTCCCCAAGGGCCTCTGCCGCTCGCTGTTGAAGACCGCTCCGTCCGTCTATACCCAGCACGCCCGCAACGGCGAGCGCTCGGTGCAGATCGGCGGCAACGCGACAGTGTTCGCGCCGGTCTATGGACCGCCCTTCGTGCGCGATCTCGACGGCGTCAGGCGCTATGCGACGATCGAGGATTTCCGGAATTTCGTGAAACTCGCCTATATGGCGCCGTCGATCCATCATTCGGGCGGCACGGTTTGCGAGCCGGTCGACGTGCCGGTCAACAAACGGCATCTCGACATGGTCTACAGCCATATCAAATATTCGGACAAGCCGTTCATGGGCTCGGTGACCGCGCCCGAGCGCGCTGAAGATACGGTGGCGATGGCCAAGATCGTGTTTGGTGACGATTTCGTCGAGAACAACACGGTGCTGACCAGCCTGATCAATGCCAACTCGCCGATGGTCTTCGACGAGACCATGCTGGGAGCGCTGAAGGTCTATTCGCGCCACAATCAGGCCTGCATCGTCACGCCGTTCATCCTTGCCGGTGCGATGAGCCCGGTGACGGTCGCCGGCACGCTGACCCAGGTTTTGGCCGAGGTTCTGGCCGGGGCGTCGTTCACACAGCTGATCCGGCCGGGTGCGCCGGTGCTGTTCGGCACCTTCGCCTCGTCGATCTCAATGCAGTCTGGCGCGCCGACCTTCGGCACGCCGGAGCCGTCGCTTGTCTCGTATGGCGCCGCACAGCTTGCCCGTCGGCTCGGCCTGCCGTTTCGCACCGGCGGTTCGCTCTGTGCTTCAAAAATCCCCGATGCGCAGGCCGCCTACGAGAGCGCCAACACGCTCAACTCGACGATCCTCGCCGGCACCAACTTCGTGCTGCATTCGGCCGGCTGGCTCGAGGGCGGTCTCGCCTCCTGCTACGAAAAATTCATGATGGACATCGACCAGCTCGGCATGACGCAGAAGTTCTCCGAGGGTGTCGACCTGTCGGAAAACGGCCAGGCGATGGATGCCATCCGCCAGGTCGGCCCAGGCAGCCACTATCTCGGCTGCGATCACACCCAGGCCAATTTCCAGACCGCGTTCTACCGCTCCAACATCGCCGATAACAATTCCTACGAGCAGTGGCTGGCCGAAGGCGAAAAAACCGCGCCGCAGCGCGCCAACGAGCTCGCGCGCCGCTGGCTCGAAAGCTACGAGGCGCCGTATCTCGATCCGGGCATCGACGATGGGCTGAAGGACTTCATCGCCAGGAAGAAGTCGTCGATGGCCGACGCCTTCACCTGAAAGGAGCCCGAATCAGGCGGGGCTAAAGTCGCCAACATCATCCACAAGGAAGTCTGGCGGAGTGCCTTCTCCGACCCGGACAAGAAGGGGTGATCCCGAGCGCGGCATGACTGAAACCATCGCGGCAGCGCTTTCCGCCTCCGGCCTCATGCTTCGCGGCGGCTTCAATTTTGCAGGTGGTGAAGAAACACCCTCCGGTCTCTCCGGCGTCGCCGCCAAATCCGTGCTGCTGGTGGGGCAGGCGGGTGCCGCACCTTGGCCGCACTTCCTGCGCTGGTTGGAGAAACAGTCACAGCCGATCGACGATCCGCTCGACAGATGGTCGCGCGAAGTGATCGGCGCGGTGGCCGGAAAATTCGGGGCGCGCGCCGTGTCACCGTCCGACAGGCCTTATCTGCCGTTCCAGCAATGGGCGATGCGTGCGGAGGGGCTGAAGCCGTCGCCGCTCGGCATTCTCATGCATCCGAAATACGGGCTCTGGCATGCCTATCGCGGCGCGCTGCTGTTCGAAAATGAGATTGCGCTCCAAGAACCCCACGACGTGATTCACCTTTGCGATACATGTTTGGAAAAACCTTGCCTGAAATCCTGTCCGGTCGAGGCTTATTCTGCGAATGGTTTTGCACATGAAACCTGTCTGGCCCATGTGCGCGGGCAAAACGGCGCGCCCTGCCGGACCGGCGGCTGCCTCGAACGCAACGCCTGTCCTTACGCTACCGATTATCGCTATCCGGCCGAGGTTCAGGCCTTTCACATGGCAGCATTCGCGCGTCTGTAGCGTCGCCGAATGCCGCACGAAATCTTGAAGCAGATCGCCTCATTACAGCTTGCCGCGACGGTCACCGCGGGTATCTATCGCACGTCAGATCAACGGAGCGGATGATGGCCACGCAAGCGATGCAGATCAAGACAAGCGACGGCATTGCCAAGGCCCGGCTGTACCGTTCGGCGGCCCCAGCCAAGGCAGCGATCATCCTCTACATGGACGTTTTCGGTCCGCGACCGGCGCTTGATCAGATGGCGGAGCGGCTTACGGGCGAGGGCTATGCGGTGCTTGTGCCGGACCTTTTTTACCGCAATGCGCCCTACGGTCCGTTCGATCCCAAGACTGCGTTCGGCGACGAGAGGAGCAAGGCCGCCATCACAGGTCTCCTGGGCGGCACGACCCAGGAGATGACGATCCGCGACAGCGGCGCTTCCTCGATGTGCTCGCTGCCCAGGGCCTAACCGGGCCGGTCGGCATTGTCGGCTATTGCATGGGCGGAGCGCGGGCGCTGAACGCGGCGGCCAGCTATCCCGATCGCATCGCCGCCGCGGCCACTTTTCACGGCGGCAATCTGGCTGGTGACGCAGCCGACAGTCCGCATCGGAAGGCCGCCTCGGTCAAGGCAAGGGTCTATATCGGCACTGCCGGTGTGGACCGCAGCTTTCCGCCGGAGCAATCGGCGCGGCTGGCCGAAACACTGCGCGCCGCCGAGGTCGATCATGTCATAGAGAACTATGCCGGCATGGCGCATGGCTGGTGCATGCCGGACCATAGTGCCTTCGATGCAGCCGGCGCCGAACGCCACTGGAAGCGGCTGACGACGCTGTTTGCGGAGACGCTCGGCCAAGGCACGCCAACCATTACGACGTGACCGCCCGCCAAAAAATTCTTTCCATCGCCCCAAGGAACCGCCATTAGCCTTCGTCCAACAGGCAAATGATGGCGATGATGCTGGACGAAAGCGAAGCCTCCGACGCCGAACTGATCGAACGGGCGAAGGGCGGAGACCGGGGTGCTTTCGGCAAGTTGCTCGAAAGGCACTATGGTTTCGTCTATCGCGCCGCCTATCGTTGGTGCGGGAAAAAGGCCGACGCCGAGGACATCGCCCAGGAAGTCTGCGTCCGGCTCGGGCGGGCGATCCGCGACTATCACGGCAGCGGTGCCTTCACGACGTGGCTCTACACCATGACGCTGAATGCGGCGCGCGACATGATGCGCAAGACCGCCCGCGAGACGGTCAAGACCGAGGCTTATGGCGCCTATGCGCTAATTTCGGGGGAAATCTCGGCTGAGCCGGAAGACCCGGCCGAGGCGCTCTGGGCAGCGGTGCGCAAGCTGCCGGACAAGCAGCGCGATGCGGTGCTGCTGGTTTATGGCGAAGGGCTGAGCCACGCCGCCGCCGCCGAGGCGATGGCAATCTCGGAGACGACGGTTTCCTGGCACATCCATGAAGCGAAGAAACGGTTGAAGACGCTAATGCGTTCAGCCGGGGAAGTGTGACCATGGTCGACGACAACGAACTCAACAGACTGCGCGACATCGCGGCACCGGCGCCGGACGCGGACGCAAAGGCGCGTGCCCTCCAGGCCGCGCTGCGCGCCTATGACATGGACGAAAAAACTTTGCCGGCCGCCCAAGGATCGGTGAGCGGGCTTCGTCTCACAGAGCGAGCACAAAAGCTCTGGAGCGAAATCATGCAAAAGAAACTCTTCGCCACGCCGGCCATTGCCGGGCTCGTTGCCCTGCCGATCGCCGGATACGCTACCATGTACATGCTTGGGGAATCCAAATTCAGCGGGCCCGAATTCGGCGGGGATAAGATCACCGAAACGCTGGCCGACAAGCCGGCGACCGTCAAACCGCCGGTCGTGGCCGAAGCAGACAAGCAGAAGAAGGCGGACGCCGACAGCGAAAGCCGTAACGCCGGCGAGGCGCTTGTGGCGCCGACATCGCCGCCGAAAGCGGAATCGACCGCAGTCGGCGGGTTGACGCAGCAGGATGTGCTCAGCCGCAATGCACCTGAACCGGCGCAGAGCGGCGAGTTCGCGTTGGATGGGGGTGCAAGCTCCGCGGCTCCGGCAGTCGATGGCGGCGCGCGGGTCGGACGCGTGCCTGGCACGGTTGCCGAGCCCAAGCTGATGGCACAGCAGCCCGCCGCTGCGCCGGCCGACCAGATGCTGCCGCAAGAGGAAAACCGCGACCGCGTCGAGAATTTCAAGACCAATCCGGTGCACACCGCACTCGAAGATCCGGTCTCGACCTTCTCTATCGATGTCGACACCGCTTCCTATTCCTTCGTCCGGCGCTCGCTGAAGGAAGGTTTTATCCCGCAGGCCGATACGGTGCGCGTCGAGGAGATGATCAACTACTTCCCTTATGCCTGGAAGGGACCGGACTCCGCCTCGACGCCGTTCAACTCGACCGTCAGCGTCATGCCGACGCCGTGGAACGAGCACACCAGGCTGATGCATGTCGCCATCAAGGGTTTCGACGTGAAGCCGGCCGAGCAGCCCAGGGCCAATCTGGTCTTCCTGATCGATGTGTCGGGCTCGATGAACGAGCAGGACAAGCTGCCGCTCCTGCAGTCGGCCTTCCGGCTGCTGGTCAACAAGCTGAGACCTGACGACACCGTCTCGATCGTCACCTATGCGGGCGATGCCGGTACCGTGCTGGAGCCCACCAAGGCTTCGGAAAAGGACAAGATCCTCGCTGCCATCGACAATCTGACATCCGGCGGCTCGACGGCAGGCGAGGCCGGCATCAAGGAAGCCTACAGGCTGGCGCAGAAATCCTTCGTCAAGGACGGCATCAATCGGGTGATGCTCGCCACCGATGGCGACTTCAATGTCGGCCAGACCGACGACGACGACCTGAAGCGGCTGATCGAAAAGGAGCGCAAGACCGGCGTATTCCTGTCGGTGTTCGGCTTCGGCCGCGACAATCTGAACGACCAGATGATGCAGACCATCGCCCAGAACGGCAATGGTACTGCTGCCTACATCGATACGTTGGCGGAGGCCGAGAAGGTGCTGGTCGAGGATGCCTCCTCGACACTGTTCACCATCGCCAAGGACGTGAAGATCCAGGTCGAGTTCAACCCGAACAAGGTCTCGGAGTACCGACTGATTGGCTACGAAACCCGCGCCTTGAACCGAGAGGATTTCAACAATGACCGGGTCGATGCCGGCGAGATCGGCTCAGGTCATTCAGTCACCGCGATCTACGAGATCACGCCTAAGGGCAGCGGCGGCGAACAGATCGACCAGCTGCGCTACGGCCAGGCCTCGGTGAACAATGGCGGTGTCAACAATGCCGACGAATATGCTTTCGTCAAGATCCGCTACAAGCTGCCGAACGAGGACACCTCGAAGCTGATCACCACGCCGGTAACGTCAGCCAACGAGGTGGCGTCGTTCGACCAGGCCAGCACCGACCAGCGTTTCTCCGTTGCCGTTGCTGCCTTCGGCCAGAAGCTGCGCGACGAGGATGCGACCGCGAAGTTCGGCTACGACAAGATCATGGAGATTGCCACCGCCGCCAGAGGAGCCGACCCGTTTGGATACCGGTCCGAGTTCCTCTCGCTTGTGCGCCTTGCCTCGGCGCTCGGCGGTAACCGGTAGTGGCAATGACGGCCGGTTTCTTTCAGATGGGATCGTTCTGATAGGGGGAGCCGGCCTACGGGCGGGTGAGGCAGGCCGGCGAGGGAAACCTTGCCGGCCTTTTTTCGCGGCCGCACTGCTTCGCGCGGACCATGTCGCAGACGAAAGCGTCAGGCGCGTCCGCGGCGCCGCTCGCGGCGGGCTTCGCTGGTCTCGGCGACGTTGACCGTAGCCTGCTTGTTGCGCATCGGGCCGATGCGTTCGACGATCTGCTCGACGGTCGGGCGATCCGACTTGGTGTGCGCATCGAGCGCCTTGCGCATGGCGGCGAGGTGCTGGAACGAGGTGCCGCAGCAGCCGCCGACGATTTTGGCGCCGGCATCGACGGCGAGGCGCACATAGTCGGCCATCAGCTCGGGTGTGCCGGAATAGTAGATCTCGGCACCGCGAAATTCGGGAATGCCGCAATTGCCCTTGACGATCACCGTTGCTTCCGGCTTCGCCTCGGTCATGTCGAGCAGCGAAGCGAGAATGTCGGAGGCGCCGACACCGCAATTGGCGCCGACACCGAGCGGTGTCTGCGACAGGCCATCGACGACGCCGTGGATGTCCTTCGGCAGCAGTCCCATCATGGTGCGGCCGGCGGTGTCGAAGGAGCCGGTATAGGTATAGGGCAAGCCGACGCGGATGGCGGCTTCGGCGGCGGCGCGGATTTCGTCAGGCGCCGACATGGTTTCGATCCAGGCGACTTCGGCGCCGCCGGCCTTCAGCCCCTCAATCTGCTCGGCAAAGGCTTCGACCGCCTCGTCATAGGTCATGGCGCCGAGCGGCACCAGCAGCTCGCCGGTCGGGCCAACGGAGCCGGCCACGATCACCTTGCGGCCAGCGTTGCCGGCGACGGCGCTTGCGATCTCGGCCGCGCGCTTGTTCAGCGCATAGACGCGGTCCTGCGCGTGGTGCAGCTTGAGCCGATGGCGGGTGCCGCCAAAAGAGTTGGTCAGGATGATGTCGGCGCCGGCATCGACAAAGTTCTGGTGCAGGCTGGTGATGGTGTCGGGCGCGGTCTCGTTCAAGATCTCGGGAGCCTCTCCGGCCTCAAGGCCCATGGCGAACAGATTGGTGCCGGTGGCGCCATCGGCGAGCAGGACGCCCTTTTCGGCAAGCAGAGCGTCGATCGGATTGGTCATGTGAAAATACGCCTTCCCGGAAGAATAACTGAGATAAGGATATAAAGAATTCTTTATGTGCCGTCAATGTCGGCACGTAGAGCAACCGGTCAAAATTGCATCTCCGCCAGCTTTCGTGTGAAGCTGGCCGCTTCATGCGCGTTGACGTCCGCGGCACGGATCAGATTGTCGAAATGGCTGGTCAGGGTGCGGATCGGCTGCGTGGCGTTCAGCACCAGATACATGTCGCCGACGTAAATGGCGGCGCGATAGGGCCCGAAGATGGTGTAGGGGATCGAATAGCGCATCCGCCCGTCATAGAGAAACAGGCGGAAGGTGGGATAGAGGTCGTCGAGCAGCGTCGCCATATGGAGGAGCTGCTGGTGGCGGTCGGCCTCCGGAAAGCGGTCCCACACGCCCAGCCCACGCGCGAAGATCTCCAGCGTGTGGCGCGGCATACAGACTTCCATGTCGGTTTCGGGCCGTCGGTTGTAGTCGATGCGGTACTGCGTTTCGCCGGCCTGTGCCTCGCGGCTCTTGTTGGCGATGACGGCTTCGTAGTCGACAAGCGCCTCGGTGCGCAGAAGATCGGGAATGCCGGCCGGCACGTAGCGGATTTTCGTTCCCGCCGCCTCGGCATGCCAGCGAGCCAGCAGCGTGCGGTCGAAGCCGTCCGGCGCCTCCTCGATCTCAAGGCTCTCGCGGATTTCGCCGGTAACACCCTCGTCGTGGCTGAGGCCGAGCAGCCAGTCGAGCGAGACTTTGAATTCGGCGGCGATGTTGAGCAGCGTTTCGGCGCGGGGAAGGCGGGTCGAGGCGCCGGAGAGCAGCTGCGACAGTGCCGAACGGTCGATGCCAACCGCGGCGGCGAAGGCTGATTGGTTCAAATCGGACCTTGTCAAGAGCATTTTCAGGCGCTCGCGAAAGATCGTCGACAGGTTGCGCTTGTCCAAATCGCCACCCCATTCAATAGGAGGAAAAAGTTGCGCTGAAAGCCGCGAACGCGGGCTTCAGGCGTAAATGAATCCTGTTGGTTGTTTACAATACATAACATATGCAGCTGAAAATGCGCAATCGCAACAGGTTGTGCGCTTTATCGCGTTGCGCCGACGCAACGCTCCTGACACAATGTTGTCAGGAATCAAACGGGTTCCGGCGACTGGAAGGCAGTGGTCGATAGCATGACGAGCATGGGCAACAGGCGACACGGCGCAGCGACCATCGAATGGCCGACCGTATTTCTCGCACTTCTCTGCTACGGCGGCTGGCTCGCTACCGGCTTCCTGCTCTGGCCCTCTTACCCGCTGCTGGCACTCGTCTTTCTGACCCTGATTGCGGCGCTGCAATCCTCGCTGATGCACGAGGTCCTGCACGGCCACCCAACCCGGAATGCGCGGCTCAATGAAGCCCTTGTTTTCCTGCCGATTGGCCTTGTCTGGCCGTTTCGCCGATTCAAGACCATTCATCTGCGCCACCATGCAGACGAGCGCCTGACCGATCCGCTCGATGATCCCGAAAGCTATTACAAGGCTCTCTGGCAGCACGAGGAGCTGCCGTCGGCGATGAAATTCCTGCTGAAGGTCAACAACACGATGATCGGGCGTTTGGTGCTAGGCCCGTGGCTTTCCTGCATCGGCTTTTTCATCGACGACGCCAGGCAGGTTGCCGCGGGCGACAATTCCATCCGCAAGGCATGGCTGCTGCATGCGATCGGCCTCGTCGTGGTGCTGCCTGTCGTGCAGTTCGGCTTCGGCATGCCGTTATGGCTCTACATACTGGTGCCGGTGTGGCTTGGGCAGTCGCTGATTTCGATCCGCACCTACGCCGAGCACCAATGGTCTGAACATCCGGAAGGCCGCACGATCATCGTCGAGCGCTCGCAGCTGTCCTTCCTGTTCCTCAACAACAATCTGCATTTCGTCCATCACAAGAGCCCGACGGTGGCCTGGTACAGGCTGCCGAAGGTGTTTCGCGACCGCCGTGACGAATGGCTGCGGATGAACAATGGCTACGCCTATCCGAACTATTTCGCGCTGCTCAAGGCCTATGCCTTCAAGGCGAAGGAGCCGGTCGTCCATCCCGTGCTGCGGCGCATGCCGGAACCAGGACGCGCATTCAAGCCGCGCGTCAGGGCACGCAGCCTCAATGGGCTTGGCAGCGCACCGGTACCCGCCGAGCCGCCGAAAGAATGATTCTTGCGTTGTTGCAGGCGGTGCCGCGCGGACGACGCTTTCCTGACCTTGTCAATTTCCCCGCATAACGGTCAAATCCCGGCATGAGCGAATTCATTGCGGCTTTGCCGATGTACGACTGGCCGGAAGCGCGGGACGATGTCGACGCGCAATGGGCGCGGCTGCGCGATGCTTTCAGACAAAAAGGCATCGATGCGCCGGAGACGATCATCCGCCGCACCGGCGATTTGCCCCCCGTGCCTGGCGGTATTCGCGATGATCAGGGAAAACCCATCGCGCCCGATCCGGCGACATTGCCGCCGGACGAACTGGATTTTCACCAGCTCTGGCTGCATCCGGCGCTGCTCTTTGCGCAAACCTGCTGGGGACCGATGGAACTCGGCCTGTCGCAGCGTGTCCAGCTCGTCGGCCAGCCGCGTTACGACGCCTTCGAGGGTGGACAGGGCGAACTCTATTCGAGCGCCATCGTCATGAGGGCGGGCGAGGCACCGCCGGCAAGGGCGCCGGCCGACGGCGGTGCCGTCATTCCGCTCGATCAGCTTCGCAGCAAGCGCTTCACCTTCAACAGCCTCGATTCCATGTCGGGCATCATCGCGCCAGCCCGCGACTTGCAAGCATTGGGCGAGAGTTTGGATATCTTTTCCGCGCTGAGCGAAAGCTGTGGGCACCGTGCTTCGATCGTTGCCGTTGCCGAGGGCAGGGCGGACGTCGCGGCGATCGATTGCGAGAGCTGGGCGCTGGCGCAGCGTTTCGAGCCGGCGGCGCAGAAGGTGACGGTCGTCGGCTGGACAAGGCGGCGCAAAGGCTTGCCGTTCATCACCGCCAGGACGACGCCGGAAACGATCGTCGCCGCGATGCGCGAGGCGATCGCAGCGCTCACGTAAAGCGCGTCGCGTTCGGTCGGCCTCATGCGACGCGCTTTAGATTCTTGTTTTATGCATGTCGTTATCGCAAAGCCGCTGCACACTTTGCGCGACATGCATTAGCGTCGCTCAGCCGCCAAGTAGCCGATTGTCGAGCGGGTAGGTCGAAAGCTTCTCGTTGCCGGTTTCAGTGATCAGGATCTGTTCTTCGATCTTGACGCCTTCGTAGCCGCCAAGCCGACCGATATAGCTCTCGACGCACAGCACCATGCCAGGTTCGAGCACTCCGTCCGGTGTGTCGTCGGTCCAGTCGCTAGCATGCGGCAAAGTCGGGTATTCGTCGGCAAGGCCGACGCCGTGATAGAGCACCCCGTAACGGGCCGGGAAGCAGTCTCCCGGTGGCACTGACGAGCCCTCGACGAGGTCGCGGAACGATATGCCCGGCCGCATCAGCTCCGTGTTGTGGGCGATCTGGTCGGCGGCGATGCGGAACAGGTCGCGCTGCTCCTGCGACGGCGGCGCGTCACCGCAAAGCCAGGTGCGCGAAAGGTCGGCGCAGAAGCCGTAAGGACCGATCAGGTCGGTGTCGAAAGCGACGAGCTCGCCGGCCTCGATCGCCCGCGACGAACACTCCTGGAACCATGGATTGGTGCGCGGACCCGACGACAGGAGCCGGGTTTCGATCCATTCGCCGCCGCGCGCGATGTTGCCGCGATGGAGTTCGGCCCACAATTCGTTCTCGGAGATGCCAGGCCTCAGCGCCTTCTCCATCTCGCCCATTGCCGCCTCGCAAGCGGCGATCGCCCGGCGCATGGCAAGGATCTCGTCGGGTGATTTTATCAGCCGCGCATTTTCCATCACCGCCTCGCCATTGCCGGTCGAGATGCCGAGGCGGGCGAGCTCTTCGATGCCCTCGGGATTGATATGGTCGACGGCGATACGGCGATTGTCGCCACCATGTTCCAATACCAGCTCGGCGATGCCGGCTGCCCAGCGGCGGACTTTTTGACCGGTCAGCTCGCCGCTGTACAGATAAGCCCACGACACCGCCGGCCGCACCTCGTCGACGACGCCGGAATGATCGGAAAGGTGCTCGCAGGAGAAATAGTCGAACAGCACCACCGGGCCATCGGTGGCAACGAAACAATGCCTGGTCCGATTGTGTGAGACCCAGAGCTGCATGTTGGTCGCATCCGTTGCGTAGCGGATGTTGACCGGATCGTAGAGCAGGGCTCCCGCATAGTCGCGGCGCTTCAGCTCGGCGCGGATGCGCTCGAGCCGGTATCGGCGCATGGCGGGCAGGTCAGGAGCAGCAATGCCCGCCGCCTGCCATTCGGCTTCCGCCAGCGCTCCATAGCCCAGCGCATGCTGGTTGAGTTCAGCGGCCTTCAGCCGCGATTTTTTGTGCAGCACATCATTCGAGCCGTCGGGCTCGAACGGCATGATCTTGCGGTGATGACGGGGCCGGTCAGTCGGGTTCCTGTCCACCCTCGGCTCCTCCGCTAACGCCTTCCTTGGGCGCCGTGGCTTCTCCCACCGCCATTCTCTTCAATCTTACATAGGCGCCGGCCCGGGCGGACTTGCCGGTGCCGCGCAACAGCGGAACCATCATTTGCCGTGGTTGGCCGTCCGGCTCATAGCCGGCCGCTTTGAGCTGCTCCAAAATGACCGGACGCGGATCGTCTCGGTCAAGCCAGACGAGTACGGCTGGCTCCTGCATCAGCGTTTCGAAATTAGGCACTTCCTGGTCAAGTGCGACCAGTTTTTCGTCGACCAACCGCAGGTTTCCGACCCATGCACCATCAGATATTGCGGTTTTGACCGGTCCGTCCGCAGTCAGCTGGCGATAGAGGGCGGGGTAATCCACGCGGATCATCCGCGAGAGGCCACTGGTCCCGTTTATCTGGACGTACCAGGTGGCGGGCGCGAGCAGCACGGCGATGATCGCTCCAGCCGCGATCACCAGAAGCTGCGCATTCCTGCCCCGCGGCGCCAGCCGTTCCATTGTAGCGACGATGGCCAGCGGCAAGATGAACAGGACGGGCAGCAGCCAGCGGTCCTTGACCACCGTCACGCCGGTGGCAAGTACAAGTATTGCCAGCATGGCCAAGCCGAGCGCCAAAGTACGCCACAACAGAATTTCCCTTGCCGGACCTTTCGGGTGCCGCTCGGAGAAACGGAACTTCGCCAGCCAGAAAGTGAGGGCGGAAACGAGAACGGGCAAGAGCGCGAAATTGAAGGTGCCCATGATAAACTTGCCGGCGCCGACAAAGGCCGCCGCCACGCGCCCTTGTTGCGCGTCTATTCCGAACTTCTCGCCTCTCGACAATAAATCGGCGGGATGCATGAGGCTCCAATAGGTGGTTGGCGCCAGCACCAATATCGCGACTGCTATGCTGATGGCGAACTTCGGATCGAGGATCGCGCCGCGCCATTCGCGCAGCGACAGCACGGCCGCAACAAGGGCCACCACGAGGAAGACATCATTATATTTGGCAAGAATTGCCGCCGCCGTGGCCAGGCCAAACGCCGCATAGGCGATCATGCTTCGCCGCTCGAGAAGATAGGCCATGGCCAGCAGGAGCAGCGAGCAGAAGCCGACGACGGCGACGGAATGCGACAAGGCGCGCTGCGATTCCCAGACGATCTGCGGGATCGTAAACAGGCCGAACATGGCCGCCGCCGCTGTCGCTTTGGTGTAGCCGAACCGCCGCATGGCGGCGAACACGCTGCAGGCGGCAAGGAACAGCACGGAGTATTTGACGAGCTTCAGCGTGAAGATACTGGTGCCGAAAACATGCGCGGCCAGCCAGTTGATCCAGGTGTACAGGGGTGGTTGCGAGCCGCCATATCCAGCCCAGAGATACGGAACATAGATCAGCTGCTCCGCATCATCGATGCCGACGCCGGTTCCCGCCCAAGAGCTCAACAGGGACAGTATGATGGTCTGCAAGGCAAAGTAAGCCGCGACCATGATGATCGCCGCCGGGAAGGGGCCGATCCGTCCCTCGGCCAGCCACTCGGCCCATCTCAGATTGTACTTCAATGAAATCTCATCGCACTTGCCAGCAGAGTGTTGCCGGCTGCGCTAGCATGAAGAGTATGCTCCGCACAATGCGACCGGCTGGCTGCGCCTACGTCCTCATCTTTTCGCCGCTCGGGTCGAAGGGCGGCTCGACATTGATGCGTGCCGGCCGCCGTTGCCCGAGGATTTCGATCTCGAACAGCCCGGCGCTCTCGTTCTCGGCAAGCGCTGCCGGTACATAGCCTTGCGCCATCGACTTCTCGACATAATGCGCATAGCCGCCGGAGGTGACCCAGCCGACCACGCGCCAGTCGCCGTCGACAATGCCGCGCACGGCAGACGCGCCTTCGGCGGCGTTCGAGCCGCGCACTTCCTTGCCGCCCGCGTCGAAGCGCGGCGCGCCATAGCCATGCGGCTTTTCCACGGTGCCGTAATCCTTGCCGCCGACCTTGGCCCAGATCGGCTCGTCGCCCATGACGTCTGCATCCGCGGCATCGACGATGAAGGAGACACGGCGCAGTTTCGGCCCTTCTGCCTGTTCCTTGGCCGCTGCTTCCCGGCCGATGAAGTCGTTCTTCTCTAGCTTGATGAAGCGGTCCATCGAGCCTTCGAACGGTCCGTAGATCGGACGTAACTCGCGGAACCAGGTCGGGAAGTTCTTCTCAAGGCGCATCGAGAGCAAAGCCCGCATGCCGAAATCGACAAGGCCAAACTCTTCGCCAGCCTCCTTGATCGCCTTGTAGACCAGGCGCTGGTAGGCAGGCGCCATCCAGATCTCATAGCCGAGGTCGCCGGTGTAGGTGATCCGGTTGACCATGCAGGGCGCTCCGCCGACCGCCATCTCGCGGAAATCCATGAAGCGGAAGGCCTTGGTCGAGATGTCGACATCGACCAGTTTCTGCAGCAGGTCGCGGGATTTCGGCCCGGCGATCGACAACCCGACCAGCGTCTGGTCGAAGCGGTGGATGCGCACCTCTGACGCCCTTGGACCGTCCTTCGGCAGATGCTTCTCGAACCAGCGCATGTGGTATTTTTGCGCTGCCGAAGAACCCCATATCATGAAGCGGTCTTCCCCACCCCTTGGGCCCGCCTTGGCAATGGTGAAGTCCCCGATCAGCCGGCCGAACTCGTTCAGCATGGGCGTCAGCACGATGCGGCCGGTCTTCGGCATGCGATTGGTCATCAGGCGGTTGAGGAAGTCCTCGGCCCCTGGCCCGGAGACTTCGTATTTGGCGAAGTTGGCGATCTCGGTGACGCCGACCCTCTCGCGAGTGGCGCGCACTTCCTCGCCGATCGGGCGGAAATCATTGGAGCGGTGGAAGGACACGACGTCCTTCGGCTCCGAGCCTTTCGGCGCGAACCAGAGTGGGGTTTCGAGACCCCAGCTGTCGCCCATGACGGCGTTGTTGGCGAGCATGGTGTCGTAAAGCGGGGTCGTCTGCGCTGGTCTTGCCGCCGGTAATTCCTCGTTGGGAAAGCGGATGGAGAAGCGGCGCGAATAATTTTCGCGGACCTTTGCGTTGGTATACCGCAGCGTTGCCCATTCGCCGAAGCGTGCAACGTCCATGCCCCAGACGTCGAAGCCGGGGTCGCCATGGACCATCCAGTTCGACAGCGCCAGGCCGACGCCGCCGCCCTGGCTGAAGCCGGCCATGACGGCGCAGGCGCACCAGAAATTGGTCAGGCCCTGCACCGGGCCGACCAGCGGGTTGCCGTCCAGCGCGAAGGTGAAGGGGCCGTTGATGATCTGCTTGATGCCGGCCTTTTCGATGCCGGGGAAATGCTTGAAGCCGATCTCGAGCGACGGCGCGATGCGGTCGATGTCGGGCTGCAGCAGCTCGTGGCCGAAATCCCACGGCGTGTTGACCGGCGACCACGGCTTGCAGGCCTTTTCATAGGTGCCGAGCAGGATGCCGTTGCGTTCCTGGCGGGTATAGATCTCGCCCTTGAAATCGAGCACGCCAATCATCTCGCGGCCGGTCGACTTGTTGAATTCCTCGACCTCCGGCATCGGCTCGGTTAGCAGATACATGTGCTCCATGGCCAGCACCGGCAGTTCGACGCCGACCATGCGACCGATCTCGCGCGCCCACAGGCCGCCGCAGTTGACCACATGCTCGGCTTTGACTGTGCCTTGCTCAGTGACGACGTTCCAGGTGCCGTCGACCTCCTGCGTCAGTTCCACGACGCGGTTGCGCAGTACGATCTCGGCGCCTAGCTTCCTGGCGGCCTTGGCATACGCATGGGTGGTGCCGGAAGGGTCGAGATGGCCCTCGACTGGATCCCACATGGCGCCGACGAAATTCGTCTCGTCCATCAGCGGGAACATCGCCTTGGCTTCGGACGGCGTGATCAGTTCGGTGTCCATGCCGAGATAGCGGCCCTTGGCGTGGGCGAGCCGCAAGAAGTCCATGCGCTCGGGCGTGTCGGCCATCATCACGCCGCCGGTCAGGTGCAGCGAGCAGGATTGGCCGGAAATCTCCTCGATCTCTTTGTAAAGCTGCACCGTATAGGCCTGCAGCTTGGCGACGTTGGGATCGCCGTTCAGCGTATGGAAGCCGCCCGCCGCATGCCAGGACGAGCCGGAAGTGAGCTCCGAACGCTCGATCAGCATGATGTCGGTCCAGCCGGCCTTGGCCAGATGATAGAGCACCGAGCAGCCAACGACCCCGCCGCCGATGACAACCGCTTTTGCATGAGATTTCATGAAGATAGATCCGTTTTTGAAGAGATTGAATCGAGTGAGCGGGGCGCGAAAACAAAGCGGAGATCGGATACAGCGATGTTTCCGGCCAGCCTGCCATCAAGACGGAGTGGGGGTCGACTACTCATCAGATGATCAGAAATCGGTCGGCGCGCCGCCTTCGGCCCGGCGCTTGTCGACGAAAGCGTTGAGCTCCTCCCGGATTGCCGGATCCATGTAAGGCTCTTCATAGGACGCCAGCCGTTCCTTCCAGACGCGATTGGCCTTTTCGAGTGCCGTCGGCGACCCGGCCTCCGCCCAAGTCTCGAAATTGCGCCAGTCCGAGATAATAGGCGCATAGAACGCGGTCTTGTAGCGGTCCTGCGTGTGCTGGGTGCCGAAGAAATGGCCGCCGGGGCCGACGGACTGTATGGCGTCGAAACCGAGTGCTTCCTCGGAAAGATCGAGCGGCGTCAGGAACTCGGCGACCATCTGCAACAGGTCTATATCGAGGATGGTCTTCTCGTAGGAGCAGCGCAGGCCGCCTTCGAGCCAGCCGGCGGCATGCATCATCAGATTGCCGCCGCCCTGGATGGCGCCCCAAAGCGAGAACACGCTTTCATAGGCGGCTTGCGCGTCGACCGTGTTGGCGGCGCAGGTGTTGGAGGTGCGGTAGGGGATGTTGTAGCGGCGGGCGAGTTGGCCGCCGACCAGCTGGGCCTTCATGTATTCCGGCGTGCCGAAGGCCGGCGCGCCGGACTTCATGTCGACATTCGAGGTGAAGCCGCCATAGCCGACAGGCGCGCCCTTGCGCACCATCTGCGCGAAGGCGATGCCGGACAGCGCCTCGGCATTCTGCTGCACCAGCGCGCCGGCAATCGTCACCGGCGCCATGGCGCCGGACAGGGTGAACGGCGTCACGATGACCACCTGGCCCTTGCTCGACATCTGGATGATGCCTTCCATCATCGGCACGTCGAGCTTGAGCGGCGAATTGGTGTTGATGATGGTGAATACCGACGGCTCTGAAAGCAACTGCTCATGGCTGATGCCACGTGCGATCCTGGTGATCTCGATGCCGTCGACGTTGCGCTCCTTGCCGAGCGAATAGATGTGGAACATCTTGTCGGTCAGCGTGGCGAGGTCACGGATGCATTCGAGGTGGCGGACGGACGGATGGATGTCGATCGGCTCGACCGGATAACCGCCCGTGCAGTTCAATATGTTGTGCATCTGCGCAAGCTTGAGGAAGTTGCGGTAGTCCTGCTGGTTGCCCGGCCGGCGGCCGCGGTCGACGTCGGAGCAATTGGGCGCCGACGCCATCATCGAGATGATCAGATTATCGCCGCCGAAGCGCACGTTGTGCGCCGGGTTGCGGGCGTGGATGGTGAATTCCGGCGGGCAGTGCGCAACCAGTTCCAGGATCATGTCACTGTCGAAGCGCACCCGCTCGCTGCCTTCGCGGACATCGGCGCCATGCGCCTTCATAATGCGCCGGGCTTCGTCATGCAGCACGTCGACGCCGATTTCCCGCAGCACGCGCAGAGAGGCGAGGTGGATAGATTCCAGCTCGTCGTCGGAAACCAGCCGGGTCGGCGCCAGCGGGTTCTTCAACTGCCGAAACGGCGGCTGCTCGAACGCCGCCGATCCGCCGGCACGCTTTCCCGCGCGGCCGCCGCGACGGGCGCGGTCGTTTGCCAATGCGGGTTCGGCGGGCTGAAGGGCGGCGGTCATGATAGTCCTCGTACGCTGCGGCAATGCGGCGGCATAATGGACTGCCGGCCGACCAGCCATTGCGGAGGCGGCGACCACTAGGACGAGGGAAGCGACATGCCTGAAGGGCAGCCGGAGGGATCGTCAGGCTCTTATCTCTTCCGGCTGGCGCAAGCGGTTTTCGTTGCCGGTGCTTACCGCGATGAAAGCGAAACGCTAGTCCTGCATCATGGACCGGGCGGAACAGGACAGCGGCGAGACAGTGCAATGGGCGGCGATCACCGGCGTGATCGCCACCGTCTCGGTGTTCGCCATCGCGCAAGGGCTGAGCTATCCGCTGTTGAGCTTCATCCTGCAGCGCCAAGGCGTCTCGCCGGCCATGATCGGCCTGTCGGCGGCAATGACGCCGATCGGCTTCATCGTCTCGTCGCCGCTGGTTCCGGCGCTGGCGCGGCGTTTCGGGGCAGGGCGCACCGCGCTTACTTGCGCGGCACTTTCCGCGCTGGTGCTGGCGCTGATCGGCTGGACGCAAAGTGTCTATCTGTGGTTTCCGCTGCGCTTTTTGATCGGCGCCGTCACCAACCCGCTCTACGTGCTGAGCGAAGTCTGGGTGATCGCACTGGCGCCGCCGGCACGCCGCGGCCGCGTCATGGGCATCTATTCGACGATCATTTCGGCGGGCTTTGCGGCGGGGCCGCTGTGCCTGCTTGCGGTCGGCACCGAGGGATGGCCGCCGTTTCTGGTCGGCATCGCCGCATTCCTGTTTTGCGGCGCCTGCCTCGCCTCGGTGCTGGCACGGCTGCCCAAGGTCGACGAGAGCGGGCACCGCGTTTCGGTGCTGGGGTTCGTGCCGCAGGCGTGGCTGCTGTTATCGGCGGTGATCGTGGCCGCCGGTTTCGAACAGGCGGTGCTCGCCTTGCTGCCGGTCTATGGAGCGCATTACGGCATCGCCGAAGCGCGCATGTCGGCGCTGCTGTCGGTGATGATCGCCGGCAACATCGCTATGCAGGTGCCGCTCGGCCTGCTGGCGGAACGACTGACGGCGCGGCTGGTGCGGTTCATCTGTGTTTCGATGACGGTGCTGGGATGCGTTCTGTTGCCGGTTCTCATCGAGACGCCGCTGATCTGGCCGTGCGTCTTCATCTGGGGCGCGGTTTCCTACGGCATTTACACGATGTCGATCATTGAACTCGGCGAGCGGTTCACCGGCTCGGCACTGGTCGCCGGCAACGCCGCCTTCTCGCTGATGTGGGGCGTCGGCGGCATCGCCGTGCCGCCGCTGGCGGGCAGCGCCATGGATGTTGTTGGCGCCAGCGGCCTGCCAATGACGCTCGGTGCCATTTGCCTGGCGCTGGCAGTTGTAACGGTCATTCGAAGACGGATGGTGTGAATGCCAGAAAGCCGCCGTTTCTGACGAATGACTTGAATGTAAGCGGCCCATGTCGATCTTGGCTATGTCGCCACCCGACTCAACCGGAGACCTCATGACCAAATCGAATACCAAGGGCCAGCCGGGTTCGGCGGCCGAAGACCCGTTTCTCTGGCTTGAGGACAGGAGGGGCAAGCAGGCGCTCGACTGGGTGCATCACCAAAATGCAGTTACGGTCGGGGAGCTGCAGGGTGATCCGTCCTATCAGATGTCGTTCGAGACGGCGCTCGACCTGATGACAGCCGAGGATAACATCGCCGTCGGGGCCGCTATCAACGGCTATGTCTATAATTTCTGGCAGGACCGGACGAACGTACTCGGCCTCTGGCGGCGCACCACCGTCGCCTCCTACAAGACCGACAAGCCGGAATGGCAGACGATCATCGACTTCGACAGTCTGGCGGCGAAAGAGGGGGTGAAATGGGTGTTCAGCGGCGCCAGCCGGCTCTACCCCGACTTCAGCCGCTGCCTGCTCAACCTGTCGCCGGATGGCGGCGATGCCAGCGAGATGCGCGAATTCGATATCGAAAGCAGATCGTTCGTCGATGGCGGCTTTCGCGCTCCTGCCTCGAAATCGAGCTTTAGCTGGCTGGACGAGGACACGGTTATCGTTTCCGCCGCCTTCGAGGAGGACGACAAGACCCAGTCCGGTTATCCGCGCGTGGTCAAGCTTTGGCGGCGCGGCACGACACTGGAAGCGGCGATGCCGATCTTCGAGGCGCTGAAGCAGGATCTTGCCGCCGGCGGGTCCGTCGAATTCGACGGCGACAAGCGTCATGTCTTCCTCGCCCGAACCATCGACTTCTTCGCCTCGCACAGTTTCCTGCGGCTGCCTTCCGGCGAGAACAGGCGCATCCCGTTGCCGGACGACGTCACCGATACAGCGCTGTTCAAGGGCCAGCTCGTCTTCGGCGTGCGTACCCCGTGGACTGCGCCGGACGGCACGCTGTGTAAGCCCGACGGGCTCTATTCACTCGATTTCGAGCGCTGGATCGAAACCGGGCTATTCGGATCCCTCGGCACCGTGCTCGAGCCGGCGCACCGTGTCTCGATCGCCGGTATTGCCCGCACGCAGGACCGGCTGTTCATCAATTTGATGGACAATGTGCGCGGCAAGGTCGTCGCCGGCAAGCGCAGCGACAGCGGCTGGGAGTTCAAGCCCGTGGCGTTGCCCGAAAACGGCAATGTCGGCATCAGCCATGCCGAGCATTTCGGTTCCAGCGTCTCCTTCTCCTTCACCGATTTCCTGACGCCGAGCTCGATCATCTGGTCGGACGACAACGCCGCGGGGCTGGCAACGGTGAAGTCGCAGCCGGCGCGTTTCGATGCGTCGTCCCTGGTCTCCGAACAGTTCGAGGCGCGCTCGAAGGATGGCACGATGATCCCGTACTTCGTCGTCAGGAGGCGCGACTTGCATGGACCCGTGCCGACATTGCTTTACGGCTATGGCGGCTTCGAAGTGCCGCTGCTGCCCGGCTATGCCGGCGTACGCGGCAGGCTGTGGCTGGAGAAGGGCAATGCCTATGTGCAGGCCAACATCCGCGGCGGCGGCGAGTTCGGCCCGAACTGGCACCAGGCGGCGCTCAAGGCCAATCGCCAGAATGCCTTCGACGATTTCGCTGCCGTCGCGCAAGATCTGGTCAAACGCGGCATCGCTACGCCCGCCACACTGGGCATCCAGGGCGGATCGAATGGTGGCTTGCTGACCGGCGTCTCGCTGACCCAGCACCCGGAATTGTTCGGTGCAGTGATCATCGACGTGCCGCTGCTCGATATGCTGCGCTACACCGAGCTGCCGCCCGGCGCGTCATGGATGGCCGAGTATGGCGATCCGGCGAAGCCGGAAGAGGCAGCCTGGCTCGCCGCCTATTCGCCCTATCAGCATGTAGACACGGATGCAGCCTATCCGCCGGTGTTGCTGACGACCTCGACCGCCGACGATCGCGTCCATCCCGGGCATGCCCGCAAGATGGCGGCACGGCTGCAGGCGGCCGGCCACGGCAAGACGCTGTTCTTCGAGGAGACCGAGGGCGGCCATGGCGGACGCGGCGACCGGCGGCCGCAGGCCGCACAGGCGGCGATGAAGTACGTCTTCCTGCAGCGGGCCCTGACTGGCACCAATTGACCGGCGTCGCTTGACCGGCACGGCTTGAACTGAGGGCTCGAGGCAGCCTAAGGTGCATGCATGGCTCGGCTGGCGAAATCGGGTTGCGCATTTGGGGTGGCGGTGACGCCGTCGTCGCGCACGCTACGCGCCGAGCTGTTGCGGCTCTGCGCTCGCATCGGCTATTCGCCGCCCGCTGTCCTCTGACGAATCCGCCCCGGCGCGAAAGCTGCCGGATTGGTTCAAGAGGAAAGACCAGACATGACCTACCAGAATTATTCGCTGAAGCAGCTTCAGCAGATCGATGCCGCGCATCACCTTCATCCGTTCACCGACCACAAAGAGATGCGCGAGACCGGCTCGCGCATCATCACCCACGCCAACGGGCCGTTCATCTATGATGCCGAAGGGACGGAAATCCTCGACGGCATGGCTGGGCTGTGGTGCGTCAATGTCGGCTATGGCCGCGACGAGCTGGCCGACGCCGCCTACGCCCAGATGAAGGAATTGCCCTACTACAACTCTTTCTTCAAATGCTCGACGCCGACGCCGGTTCTGCTGTCGAAAAAGCTGGCGGAGATCGCGCCAAGGCACATCAACCAGGTGTTCTACGGCTCGTCCGGTTCGGAGGCCAACGACACGGCGCTGCGCCTGGTCCGTCACTATTGGGTGCTGGAAGGCAGGCCCGAGAAGAACCGCATCATCTCACGCAAGATGGGCTACCACGGCTCGACCATCGCCGGCGCCTCGCTCGGCGGCATGGATTTGATGCACAAGCAGCTCGGCGGCGCCGTGCCCAACATCGTCCATGTGATGATGCCCTATGCCTATGAGCTCGCACTGCCCGGCGAAAGCGACCATGATTTCGGCCTGCGCGCGGCAAAAGCGGTCGAGGACGCGATCCTCGAAGCCGGCGCCGACAAGGTGGCCGCCTTCATCGGCGAGCCGGTGATGGGGGCAGGCGGGGTGAAGATCCCGCCGATGAGCTATTGGCCGGAGGTGCAGCGCATCTGCCGCAAATACGATGTCCTGCTGATGCTGGACGAGGTCATCACCGGATATGGCCGCACAGGCGAGTGGTTCGCCGCACAAGCCTTCGATGTCGAGCCCGACACCATCACCACGGCCAAGGCGCTGACCTCTGGCTATCAGCCGCTGTCGGCGCTGCTGGTCGGCGACCGCATCGCGGCGACGCTGGTCGAAAAGGGCGGCGAATTCTATCACGGCTACACCTATGCCGGGCATCCGGTGGCCTGCGCGGTGGCGCTGAAGAACCTCGAGATCATCGAGCGCGAAGGCCTGGTCGAGCGCGTGAGGAACGACACCGGGCCTTACTTCGCCAGGGCCCTGCAGGAACGTCTCGGTGGGCACGATCTGGTCGGCGAGGTGCGCTCGTTCGGGCTGATGGGGGCGATCGAGATCGTCAAGGACAAGGTGACCAAGGAGCGCTTCCTGCCGGCCGGCAGCGCGGCGGTGATGGTTCGCGACCACGCGATTGTCCAGGGCATGATGCTGCGCGCTACCGGCGACACGATGATCCTGTCGCCGCCGCTGATCTGGACGCGCGAGACGATCGACATGGCCTGCGACCGCATCGCCACGGCGCTCGACCTGGCGCAAGCAGATTTGCGCAAGCGGTAAGATGGAACGTTTGCCGGGCGCCCGGTAATCGGGCGCCCGGAGATTGAATGCCGCTTCATGCGAAGAGCTCGCCAGACGAGGATCTTTAAATATCTGTCTCGGGAAGGTCTCACGCGCGAACAATCGGAAGCCCTGGAAAAGGCCGCGTTCTTGATCATTAGCGCGCGGAAAGAAGCCGCGGCGCTACTGGCGCGGGCGGGAGTAACTTTACCTGATGATGGGTTTGGGTTCGGGAACCCTTGCAACGCGCACATAGAGGCGCACGGCAACTGCCCGTGCAACGATTACACGGGCGATGGTGGGCCATGTTTGACGCAGACTACCCTCGATACGGCCTTCCCCCCGTCCCGGAGTTGCGGCCATCCACCATCAAAACATCTCTCCACGTAAGGCGTATTGGAGACAGTTGATGCGCACCATTTCTTTGATCCTAGCCTTGGTTATGCAATCGGTCATCACTGTATGTCTTGCGCAGGACGCCAAAACACCTTTCAAAAGGCCGGTTCCAGAAGAGCACAAGGGCTTCGTGTCAGAAATTGAGAGTGTTTTCAGGAAATATCCAAAGGCGATCGCTCGCTACAAACTCGTGGATATCGGCCTCGTAAATATTGGCGAGATGCCGCGCGTGGAGTGCACAGTGGAATGTGAGTTTGATTCTACTTGGGGCGGATGGTGTAAGACCGTTGTGATACGGAACGAGAAGAATAGCACCCTGCCGGTTTCCATTGCCCGGTTGCTAGTCGACAGACACGCGCTTTATGATGGCTGCTGAAGCGCCGATCGGGCCCGTTGCCCGAGATCGTTGTGCGGGAGGGACACTATGGCCAAACAGGAGCAGTGGCAGCTGGAAGGCAGCGCCGCGGACCTCTACGAGCGCTACCTAGTCCCGGCAATCACAGCCCTGTGGGCTGCGGACCTGATGGATCGTGCTGCGCCTCAATCTGGTGAGCGGATTCTGGACGTAGCTTGCGGCACCGGCGTGGTGGCACGCTCGGCTGCCGAGCGTATGGGAAGTGGGCAGGTCGTCGGCCTCGACATCAATACGGGCATGCTCGCCGTTGCTCGGTCGCTCCCGAGAGGCGCTGGAGCGCGTATCGACTGGCACGAGGGAAGCGCGCTCGAAATGCCGTTCCCTGACTCCGCCTTCGATCTGGTTCTTTGCCAGCTCGGACTGCAGTTTTTTCCGGATCGATCTAGTGCGCTCCGTGAGATGTTCCGGGTTCTGGTGCCTGACGGCCGACTGGCTTTAAACGTTTTCAGCGCTATTGAGCACACTCCTGCGGCGAAGGCGCTGGCGGATGCCTTGGATCGACACCTCGGTCCAGGCGCTTCGGCAACGAAAAGGTCTGAGCATTCACTCGCTGATGCGGACGAGCTTTACCGATTGGTGGCCGAGGCGGGATTTCGTCAGGTGACCATCCACACGACGACACAGAACATCCGATTTCCCTCGTCGAGGGAATATGTGCGACTACAATTGGCGGCGACTCCGCAGGCCGGGCCGGTCAGCGGAATGGATGCCGGACATCGGGAAGCAGTCATCGCAGCGATCACCGGTGATCTAAATTTTTCGCTGGCAATCTATTCAACTGAAGGGGAGCTGATGTTCCCCCAAGAGGCCCACGTCGTGCTCGCACGCAAGTAGCGTAGCTGACCGATGAGCCATGGCACCGACGCGCTGGGGGGTTGGGGCGCGACCACCTGTGGGTCGACGTAGCTCAGGACAGCAGCCACGACGCCGACGATCATCTGGAGACGCGCCAGGGCGATCGCCTCATTGTCCTTGAAGAATGCGAAACGCAAAAACCGCGCTCCATCGGAACGCGGCTTTGCCAGATACGCATGGCGCTTCGCCAACAATACACTTGCGAAACTAACGGCGAAACTTACGGGCTCCGGTACGCGAGACCTGATCCGGAGCGCCGGGCGGATGTCCGCCTCGCAATCCGTTCTAAACGCATATCGTTACTGCAGGGTTAGCAAGAGCTTAAGCAAACCTAAATTTGCCGACTTTCCGCTTTGGGCAGATCGAAAACCTGTGAACTTGGAAGCTTACGCCGGGTTACCACGGAGGAAATTAATGATGCCGGAAAAATCCGCGCCGGCATTCCCTTGTGCGTTGAACAGCGCATAGAGCTGGGCTGCCTCGGCGCCGAGCGGCGTTGCTGCACCGACGCTCTGTGCGGCCTCCTGCGACAGTTTCAGGTCCTTCAGCATCAGTGCCGCCGCGAACCCAGGCTTATAGCCATTGTTGGCGGGCGATGTCGGCACCGGGCCGGGCACCGGGCAATAGGTGGTCAGCGACCAGCACTGGCCGGACGAGGTCGAGGCGACGTCGAACAGCGCCTGGTGCGACAGGCCGAGCTTTTCCGCCAGCACGAAGGCCTCGGCAACGCCGATCATCGAAATGCCCAAAATCATATTGTTGCAGATCTTCGCCGCCTGTCCGGCGCCGTCGTCGCCGCAATGAACGATGCGGCCGGCCATCGGCTTGAGGATTGGTTCGGCCTTGGCGAAGGCATCCTTCGAACCGCCGGCCATGAAGGTCAGCGTGCCGGCCGCCGCACCGCCCGTGCCGCCGGAGACCGGCGCGTCGATCGACAGCAACCCGTGCTTGGCGGCGATGGCATGGGCCTTTCGAGCCGACTCGACATCGATGGTCGAGGAATCGATGAACAGCGCGCCTTTTTTTGCCTTGGACGCTATGTCTGCGTAAACCGACAGAACATGCTTGCCGGCCGGCAACATGGTGATGACCGCATCGGCGTCTTTCACCGCCGCAACGGCGTTGGCCATGACGACGACGCCGTGTTCCCTGGCGATGACGAGGTTCTCCGGCACCAGGTCGAAGCCGTGCACGGCATATCCGGCCTTGACCAGGTTGGAGGCCATCGGATTGCCCATATTGCCGAGGCCGATGAAGGCGATGGTGGTCATAATGGCGCTCCGTGAGTGGAATAGTGAATAGTGAATAGTGAATAGTGAATAGTCAGTAGTCAGTAGTCAGTAGTCAGTATGGATCATGTATTACCTCATGGTCTATATGATAGCCTCACCATTCACCATTCACTATTCACTATTCACTAAATTCTCTATCGTCCGATCAGCGCGCGAGCGATGATGACGCGCATGATCTCGTTGGTGCCTTCGAGGATCTGGTGGACACGCAGGTCCCGCACCAGCTTCTCGATGCCGTAGTCGTGCAGGTAACCATAGCCGCCATGCAGCTGCAGGGCGTCGTTGGCGACGTTGAAGCCGGTGTCGGTGACGAAGCGCTTGGCCATCGCCGACCATTTCGAGGCATCCGGCGCGTTGCGGTCGAGCTTCGAGGCGGCGGTGTAGAGGAAGACGCGCGCTGCCTGCAGTTCGGTCTCCATGTCGGCGAGCTTGAACTGCAGCGCCTGGAACTGGTTGATCTTCGAGCCGAAAGCCTTGCGTTCGGCGGTGTAGGCGAGTGCCTTGTCGAGCGCCGATTGCGCGCCGCCGAGCGAGCAGGCAGCGATGTTCAACCGGCCGCCGTCCAACCCGGCCATGGCGATGCCGAAACCGGCGCCCTCGACCGACAGCAGGTTTTCCGCCGGCACCTTGCAGTCCTCGAAGACGACCTGGCGGGTCGACTGCATGTGCCAGCCCATCTTGCGCTCGTTGGCGCCGAAGGAAAGGCCGGGCGCATCGTTCGGCACGACGAAGGTGGAAATGCCTTTCGGCCCGTCGGCGCCGGTGCGCGCCATGACGACATAGAGGTCGCTGTCGCCGGCACCGGAGATAAACTGCTTGGCGCCGTTCAGCACATAATCGCCGCCGCTTTTGACCGCACGCGTCTTCAGCGCCGCGGCATCGGATCCCGAACCCGGCTCGGTCAGGCAGTAGCTGGCCAGCCATTCCATCGAGGTCAGCTTCGGCAGGAAGCGCCGACATTGCTCGTCGCTGCCGAAGCGGTCGATCATCGATGCCGCCATATTGTGGATCGAGATGAAGGCGGAAAACGCCGGATCGGCCCGCGAAAGCGCCTCGAAGATCAGCACGGCGTCGAGCCGGCCGAGCCCCGAGCCGCCGACGTCGTCGCGGACATAGATGCCGCCAAGGCCGAGCGGACCTGTCTCGCGGATCACATCGGCGGGGAAATACTTGTTGCGATCCCAGTCGAGTGCGTTCGGCGCCACACGGTCGGCGGCGAAGGCTTGCGCCATCTCCTGTATGGCGCGCTGGTCCTCGTTGAGTTCGAACTGGCTGGTGCCCGCATCGACAGCGGCGTCCATGGCGTGCTCCCTGATGTTTCCGGCCTGCTGGCCTGTCGTTTTTGGCTTTGCGCGCCGTCCAATCTAGACCAATGATGCCGCCGCGCAACCCGACCGTCTCCATCCAACCGTCTGGGCAGCGGCTGTGTGCGAATGCGCTTTGGAGCAAAGTGTGACGACAACTTTCGACGAACTGCTTGGATGCTTCCATGCCTATCTCCAGACGTCCGACGATGCGCTGGTGCGCGACGCCGTGGCCCGAATCGACTGGGACATGCCAAGCCGGCCGCTCGAACCGCATGCACTGCCTTGTCTCGTCCAGCTCGGCCGGATCGTCGAACTCGCTCCCGCTGCGGCCAAGTCGCTGGCGCGGCTGGTTGCGGAGCGTCGCGGCGATCTGCGCTGGGGGCAAACCTATGGCGAGGCGGATTTCGGCAAGGTTTTCATCGACAATTACGGCTGGCTGGAGGTGTTCGGTACACGCGGCCATTTCGTCAATGAAGAGGTTGCGGCCGGCCTGCTGATCCTTGGACCCGACATCGTCTACCCCGATCATCACCATGTGGCGGAGGAGATCTACATCCCGCTGACCGGCGGCACCGAATGGCGCATGGGCGATGGCGGTTTTCACCTTCGATCGGCGGGCGAGGTGATCCATCATGCCTCTGACGTCAGCCACGCCATGCGCACCGGCAAGGAGCCGCTGCTGGCGCTCTATCTCTGGCGTGGTGGGCCGCTGGCGGCCAAGTCGACGATCACCGGAACCGTTGCGCAGGGCAGGGACTGACATGGCCAAAGCGATCATGCTGCAGGGCACGGGTTCGGATGTCGGCAAGACGGTGCTGGTTGCCGGCCTCTGCCGCGCGGCGAAGAAGCGCGGCTTGAAAGTGCGGCCGTTCAAGCCGCAGAACATGTCGAACAACGCGGCCGTCGCCGATATTCCGGGCGATTCAGGCGGCGGCGAGATCGGCCGCGCCCAATGGCTGCAGGCGATCGCCTGCGGCGTGGCGCCGACCGTCCACATGAATCCGGTGCTGCTCAAGCCGCAGACCGATGTCGGCGCTCAAGTCGTCGTGCAGGGCAAGGTGTTCGGCGAAGCGCGGGCACGCGACTACCAGGCGCTGAAGGCCCGGCTGATGGATGCGGTGCTGGACTCTTGGGCAAAGGTCGGCGAGGGCGCCGATCTGGTCATCGTCGAGGGCGCCGGCTCGCCGGCCGAGATCAATCTCAGGAGCCGTGACATTGCCAATATGGGCTTTGCGACGCGCGCCGGCGTGCCGGTGATCCTGGTCGGCGATATCGATCGCGGCGGCGTCATCGCCTCGGTCGCGGGCACCCATCTGATCCTGCCGGACGAGGACCGGCGCATGATCGTCGGCTATCTCATCAACAAGTTCCGCGGCGATGTCTCGCTGTTCGACGATGGCATCGAGGCGATCGAAAAATTCACCGGTTGGCGCTGTTTTGGCGTTGTGCCGTGGCTGAAGGCGGCGGCGCGGCTGCCGTCGGAAGACTCCGTCGTACTCGAACGACTGGCGTCCGGCGAGAAGCGCGCGCTGAAGATCGCCGTGCCGGTGCTCTCGCGCATCGCCAATTTCGACGATCTCGACCCGCTCAAGGCCGAACCGCAGGTCGAGGTGGTGTTCGTGCCGCCTGGTGAGCGCTTGCCCGAAGATGCGGGTCTGGTGGTCATTCCCGGCTCGAAGTCGACGATCGGCGATCTCCTGAAATTGCGCGAGAACGGCTGGGACCGCGACCTTGCCGCGCATAGGAAACGCGGTGGCCACATCGTTGGCATTTGCGGCGGCTTCCAGATGCTTGGTCATATCGTGCGCGATCCCGACGGCGTCGAGGGCAGCGTTACAGAAACGCAAGGCCTCGGGCTGCTCGACGTCGAAACGGTGATGGAGCCGGAAAAGACGGTGCGCAACGTCAGCGCGCGCTCGGTGCCGTTCGATCTGCCGCTCGAGGGCTACGAGATCCATCTCGGCCGCACCACAGGTCCGGATACGCTGCGGCCGTACGCCGTTATCAACGGCATCGATGACGGTGCTATCTCGGCCGACGGCAAGGTATCGGGCACCTATATGCACGGGCTGTTTTCCGCCGACGCCTTCCGGGCGAAATTCCTCGAAAGCCTCGGCGTCAAGGGCGGCGGCATCGACTACCGCGCCGAGGTCGAACAGGCACTGGACGAGATCGCAGCCGAACTGGAAACCCACCTCGACTGCGACGCGATTTTTGGGCTGGCGCGTTAGATACTTTGCTTGAGCATGATCTTGTCCGAAAACCGGTCTCCACTTTTCGGGATCATGCTTTCTCGTCAGCCTTCGGCCAGTAGGTGCCGAACGACCAGACATTGCCTTCCGGATCGCGGCATATGAATTCGCGGCTGCCATAGTCGCGGTCGGTTAGTTCTTCCAGAATCTCGGCGCCGGCGGTTTTTGCGCGCGCGTATGCCGCGTCTGCATCAGCGACCGCAATGTAGATCGACTTGCCGCCGCCCGAGCCGGGCGCGCCGACCATCTTGCCATAGGCATCGTCGCGCGCCGTGCCGAGCATGATGATCGAAGAGCCGAATGCGAGTTCGGCGTGGTGCACCACGTCGCCTTCGCCATGGCGGGCGCGGATGCTGAAGCCGAAGGCCTCGCACAGCCAGTCGATCATGTTGCCGGCATTTCTGTAGCGTAGTGCCGGGTAAATCCGCGGTGGTTCGGTGATGTTCGGCATGGCAGATCTCCTTCAACGGGTTGGTCGATCAACCCAGTCTGGGCGAAGGCCGGTTGCGCGTCTTGAAGAAATGTTACCTAGCGGCAAGCGCCGTCGGCGCGACGCCTGCCAGGTCGCGAAACTCGCGTACCAGATGCGCCTGGTCGGCATAGCCACAGTCGGCGGCGATGTCGGCCCAAGCGCTGTTCGCCTGTCTCGACAGGCCAAGCGCATGGTTGAAGCGGACGATGCGCGAGAGCGTCTTGGGTCCAACGCCGATCGCATCCGAAAATTTTCCGGCGAGATGCTTGCGGCTCCAGCCAAGTTTTTCGGCAAGCGTCGAGATGCGGGTCCGGCCACTCGTCGAGACGATCGTCTCATAGGCCCAGACCATTTCGACTTGAGTGCGGTCTGCGGTTACCAACCGATCCGCGACGAAGGCCTCAACGATGGCGAAGCGTGTGCTCCAATCCGGCAAATTGCCGAGCCTTTCGCGAAGTGCAATGCCGTCAACGCCGAGCACGTCATCCAGGCCGACCATGCGGTCGGTCAGTTCGCTCATCGGCCGCCCGAAGAAGCGACGAGCGCCGAGCGGGGTGAAATTGATCTGCACACAGCAGGCGCCGCCGAAGGATTCGATCACTACCGGCCCGGCATAAAGGCCGGCGGCAAAACTGGCGAAGCGGTCATTGTCGCTGGGGTCCCTGCCGAGCCCGATGGCAAAGGGTTCGGCAAAGCTGATGACCAGCGGCACGGTCAGCGAGGCATATTCGATGGCGCGAAAATGGCCTGGCATGGTTTCGCGAAAGCCGCACATGTCGGTGACGGCGCCCTGAAGCCGATGGCTCGGCGCGCGCCGCACCATCTCGAACCGATCGAGCCCTGGGCTTTCGTGGCGGCTGCCGTCTTCGCTGTCGGGCATGCGCTTTCCTTCCGCCACGCGACTTTAACAGACCATCCGTCGGAATCAAAAGCGCCCGGCTTTTGGCCGGGCGCTCCGAGTTGCCTGAGATTCGGAGTTGTCTGGACGTGTTTAAGCCCCGCGCATCAGGCAGCCGGCGGCCAGCACGATGTAGGCGATGACGACAATCCACGCGGCATTCAAAGGGATAAACGCAAGAACGCCAAGCGCGGCGAGAACGCCGATGATGGCGATGACAAGGGATATAATGAAAATAAGCTGGGTAGGCGCACTGAGATTCATGTTCGGTCCCTCCTCAACATGATTCGTACAGCGGCATAGTATCAGGCGCGCGGTCACACACCAATGAGCGCACGCAGGCGGCTTTTCCACCATTCGCACCCCGTTTGCGCAAATCCGATTCCGCGCTACCTTCCGAACGAATCGGAAGGGGCTGATGGCGATGGGATTGCTGGACCAGATACGCTCGATCTTCGACGGCGATCCTGGCGTGCGCAAGGTCGCGGACGATCCGGTGCTGTCGGCGGAGCTGCTCATGCTGTTCCGTATGATCCTCGCCGACGGGTCGGTCAGCGAAAGCGAAATGACCGCCTTCAGGCGTATCTGCCGGGACGCCTTCGGCATTCCCGAAACCAGCATCGACAGCGTCATCGAATATCTCAACGAATTCGGCTACGAGACCAACGGCTCGCAGGCCGTCGCGCAGTTCCGCGACCTCGACGTCGAACGGCGCAAGCTGCTCGCCCGCCACATGGCCGAAATCGCCAAGGCCGATTCGCAACTCGCCGGGAGCGAAATGCAGCTGTTGCGCCGCACTCTCGACCTGCTCGACATCAGCCCGGCCGATGTGGTGAAGCCGCAAGGCTGAGGCATCGGTTGACTGCTGACGTTCTGAACGTCATTTTGTCTGTCAGGATAACCTGTCACTGAAATTGCCGTGTCTCACTTACGGGGCGCAGTCCAGCACTGTCATCGCAATTCCCGTTTTGTACATCTGGCGAAAATTCTCTAGGTATCTAATTGCTCTGTTTCCCTTGGCGCATCCATCGCAAACTTCTTAAACTCTCCAATAATGCTCGATAAGTTCCTTGCCCCTCCGTGTCCCTTGAAGGTATCGTCCTTTACGGTCACATAAAACCAATCGATCTCGTCGTCATACTGAAAGCTTACGTCTGTAAAATTTCTTCCCTGGAGCTGCGTCCCGCGCAAATCTATTGAAACTTCCCATCCAGGATTGTCGATCGTATCAATTTTTACGCCGTATTGGTGTTCCCAATCGCCGTTGCACTGCCCTTGGTGCCACTCCTCCAACCACTCGAGCATCGATAGGTCGACCACTAGCCACTCCTGTTAGTCGGTTGGAACAGAAGGAGGTTATCGCCTCCTTTGTGGGATTTGGCTTTGCAGGGTCTCCGACGCACCGTTTCGCTGCCTTCTTAGCCATTCTAATGTCCGCCATTGTCGCCGGTCGAACCCTGGATTGGCAGCTTGCGCTGCCAACGGATTGGCAAATTTGTATACCTTGCTGCTATTGGTAGTATCCTTTTTGAAAGATTAGCACTGTCTCGACGGGCGCCATGGAATCTTCTTTTGCCAACGGGGCATAAATACTAACCCCTAGGCTAAGAGCGATTGCCCCATCAATTTCTTCTTCGATTTCTTGGCCCAATGAAATAAGTGCACGTTTCGCGATTTCAAACCCTGTTCCTAGAAATCGAACCCCATTCAGAGAAGGAGCGGCAGGACTCGTGAACTCGACCGCGTTCAATTTTCCTGATTTACTATAGTAACAAAATACCCCAATATTTTCGAAATAGTCGCAAGGAAACGTATCCCTGATAGATCGTTTGAATGTTCGAAAATTTGTCCCAAGACGCCGTCTAATCTGATTCGGGGACATTCCAAACTCTATTTCCCCGGCGCCTGTGAAAGGTATGATCTTGAACTCAGTCATCAAAAACCGTGCCCTACGGCTTCGTGCTCTTGACGAGCCGCCGGCTAATGGGTGTCACCGTAATTCGTAATGCGACCGTAGTGCGTAATTCCGGATCATGTCGTAATTCGGAGAGGAGATATGGAAAAGAGTGCGCTGTAATTCCTTACACAGTAATCAGTACGAACTGGTTTGGAAGTAAGGCTAATTGAGCGATGGTCTTCCCATTTTCGCTACTGAATTCAATCTCGTATGCCTCCTCGGGATAAGAATGCTCTTCAACAACGACTCCTAAAGCTCCGGCCTGAAGGGATTCTCCCAGCATATCACAAATCAATCTCACAACGTCGTTGATCTTTGGTTTCATAGCGGGACTCTACTTCACGAATAGTGTCATCAGCGACGGGACGTTTGAACCGGGGGCTAAAACTCCACCCGGTGCGAACCTCAACGGTGCCGGCCGGACCTGTAACAGTTACGTCCACCGTATATCGAGCTCCGTATTTATCAACAACCCGTCTGGCCGGAGGCATCGCGCACGCTGGTCGTGGTGTGGGTCAGCGTGCCCAGCGTGACGTCCCGGCGGGCGAGCTTGCCAAAGCCGTCATACTTGTTGCCTTGCGTTGCCCCAGGGTTGGTGGAGGTGAGCTGGCCGATGTTGTAGAAGCCGGACGCCGCTATGCGGGCAAGGCGGGCCATGTGGTCAATCTACGTGCAATGATAGCCGGGCGAACGCGATAAAAGTGCACCGAAATTGCGAAATTCTCTCCAGTTCCTGCCGCACAATAGCGGCCACTAAGTAATGACCCGCGTCATAACTAGGATCTGTGAATGGCAACTAACGACCTTGTGCACTGGCCCGATAATCCAACAACTCTTGCATTTCTACAATCTCTTCCCCGTATTGTCCCGTGACCTTAATGGTGTGGGTGTCAAGATCAACCAGACTCTTCAGGAACAAAATGGTGGGCCGCGCGTGCTCAATTGGAACTAAACCTAAAAGCCTTATCGCATAGAGCGAATTCGCATCCCCGCCTCCTTTTTGGGCCAAAGACATTTTCAATTCTTCCTGCAATTTTTCAATATCGTCGTAAATGCCAACATAAGAGTCCGTAAGCGATCGAGTTACTTGATCAAAATCTTTCGTTCTCTCGTCCAATTGCAATGGAGTCGCAAGATTCTTATCAATCAATCTCGTCCATATAAAAAGGTAAAGTGCACCAGTATCCTCATTAAATTCGTCATATTTCGTATTCCAGTCTATGAACTCCTTCGCAATTTGCGAGGTTACGCGTGATATACATTTCTCCTCAACTGCTCGCCAAGTGAACGGCCAATTATCTGCAAAGATTCCATTTGAACAGTTCAGTATCTCAGGAGTTGATGGCACAGTACAGGCCGATCCTCCGAAAACCAAAATTGCAACAAATCCGGCAATTTTCAATGCTATTTTAAAATGCATGATGGCAACTCCTCACGGACCAATTGGGAAATCATTTACCTGTAAACTCGCACTACCCACCTTATTCGGGCCGATTACATTCATAAGCGAGTTATAGTCTTTATTGTTCTCCACCAAACAACCCAGTGACATCCCTCCTTCACTAGTCGTGGGGCTCCTCCCCGGATGAATAGTCCGCCCGATGCAAATTAGCCGCTGACGCCGCCAAAAAAGTTCCGCGCGGCATTGACGAGAGGCCGGCTAGTGGGAGTCACCGTAATTCGTAATTCACATCGTTACCGTCATTCCTTGATCAATGGGGTTTCAGCTGCTCGATCAGAATCAATTCGACGGCTTGATATCCGTGTAAACCGTCCTGCTCCAAATCGCCCGCCGAAGCTACGCTAGTTTGGCTCTCTAGCTTCGATGGATCAGACTCTGAGTATTTTCGAATAAGAATTCGGTTGGAAAGGCTTTCTTTGTGAACGAAGGTTGGCATAGGCCATTTGTCTTCTGCCCAGCTCTTCATTTGACCAATAATTGGCCAAGTTCCATTTATTAAACCGAGATCGCCACACCGTAGGCACCTGACTGCATTATCTGGACTAAGGTCATTTAATTCATCCGCCTTTGGCAATTCCAGACGCATTGGTCCAAATAGATATGCTAGAATAATCTTTCCCATTGGGGCCATATGAGCTACCAAGCCAAGCCCATAGCCACCTGATCTCAACGGAATGGCAAACAGGGTGCCTTCCTTGTAGGGTAGTTTTCTCACTTTAAGGTTACCTTTACTACAGATGCCGGCGTGATGCGGAAGGCGCGAGTGGTGATTAGTTACGGCTTTGTTGGAGCGCCAAGCTCTCGTGTGTTTGGGGGCTATCCGTTGCTGCCAGTCGTTTTGCTTAGCTTAAGCGCGACGATGCGGAGAATACGCGGCAGGACAAAGCCGAACGGGCGAGGCAGAAAACATACATTAATACCGCAATTTCCAAACCTAAGTTCGCTAAATCTCCTTCGCGCGCAAAGGGACGATCAGGTCCGGGTTGCGCGATCGGCGATCGGCCCAATGGCCCCATATTTTTTCTACTTTCATAGGCTGGCCACAAACAGTCGTCTCCCCCACGTCGCCAACCACCGGAGCCTCCTCGTGGGGCGAGCCACCGGTCTCGCCCCGTCCTTCGGACCCCACAGTGGGAGATCGGAAGGCCCGTGCCCCTTGCGGCTCAGCCCTGTTCGTGCAGCCGTTTTGCAATCGCCCGGTGCAGGTCTGGAGCAGCAGTGATCAGCGCCTTGGCGGCTTCTGATTGCGGGTGGTCGAGTACTTCGCTCGTCCTGCCGCGCTCGACGATCTTGCCGTCATGCATGACCATCACCTCGTCGGTGATGGCGCGGGCGACGGTCAGATCATGGGTGATGAACAGATAGGCGATGCCGAGTTTTTGGTTGAGCTCGGCGAACAAATCGAGGATCTGCGCGCGGATCGAGACGTCGAGCGCCGAGACCGGCTCGTCGGCGACGACCAGCTTCGGCCGGGTGATGATGGCGCGGGCGATCGAAAGGCGCTGGCGCTGGCCGCCCGAAAACTCGTGCGGGTATTTGTCCATGTCGCCTGGTGAGAGGCCGACCTCGTGCAGCGCATGCGCCACCATCTCGCGCCGCGCGGCGGGCGCCGGCTTCTTCTCCAGCACATGCAGCGGCTCGGCCACCAATCTCTCGACCTTCTGGCGTGGGTCGAACGAACCATACGGGTCCTGGAACACGACCTGCATGTCGCGCCGCGCCGGCCTCAGCTCCGCCTCGCTCTTGCCGGTGAGGGTGTCGCCGCGGAAGCGGATTGTCCCTGATGTCGGCCTGTCCAGCGCCAGGACCATGCGGGCAAGCGTCGACTTGCCGCAACCGGAACGGCCGACCAGCGCCACCGACTGACCGGGCGCCATGGAGAAGGAGACATCGTCGACGGCGCGGATGGGAGCCCCTCGCTTGAGCAGCGATATGCGCCGTGCCGGATAGTCGCGCGTCACGCTCTCTACCTCAACCAGAGGTTTTCCTTGGCCGACGCTGTGCCTAGCCCGCGCGGGCACATGCATCGAGGCCTGCGCCAGCTGGCGCGTATAGGGATGAAGCTGTCCGGACAGAATGCGCGCCGTGTCGCCGGCCTCCATCACCTCGCCATGGCGCAGGATGGTGATGCGGTCCGCCATCTCGGTCACCACGGCGAGGTCGTGCGAGATCAGCAGCAGGCCCATGCGGTTTTCCGCTACGAGGTCGCGCAGCAGGTCGAGGATCTGCGCCTGCAGCACCACGTCGAGCGCGGTCGTCGGCTCGTCGGCGATCAACAGCTTGGGTTTCAGCGCACAGGCGATGGCGATGACGACGCGCTGGCGCTGGCCTCCGGACAACTCGTGCGGATAACGCGACAGCGGGAACTGCGCCGCCGGCAGGCCGACCCGGTCCAGCATTTTTCGCGCCCGTTCCTCGGCGTCGCCGCGGCTCGCCCTGGTGTGCCAGCGAATACCCTCGGCGACCTGCTCGCCGATGGTCTTGACCGGGTTGAGCGCCGTCATCGGCTCCTGGAACACCATGCCGATGTCGTCGCCGCGCAGCGCGCACATCTGGTCCTCGCTCGCCGCCAGGATGTCGATGCCGTCGAAGGTGACGCGTCCGCTGGCGTGCGCCGCCCAGGGCAGCAACTGCATCACCGCGAGCGCCGTCATCGACTTGCCGGAGCCGGATTCGCCGACCAGCCCCATGACTTCGCCGGGCGCGACGGAAAGTTCGATGTCCCTGAGGATGGGCGTGCCGCCGATGGTCAGCGACAGCTTGTCGATTTCGAGCAGGCTCATCGCTGCCGCCGCGATTTCGGATCGAGAATGTCGGCAATGCCGTCACCAAGCAGGTTCAAGCCAAGCACGGTGATGACGATCGCCATGCCGGGAAAGATCGCCATCCACGGCGCCACCACCATGCGGGTCTGGGCGTCGAACAGCATGCGGCCCCAGCTCGGCATTGGCGGCTGGGTGCCCAGCCCGACATAGGAAAGCCCTGCTTCGGCCAGTATGCCCAGCGCGAACTGGATGGTGCCTTGCACCAGCAGCAGCGTGGCGATGTTGGGCAGCACATGTTCGATGCTGATCAGCGTCCTGCTCTTGCCGGCGGCGCGGGCGGCGAGGATGAATTCGCGCGGCCAGATCGCCAGGGCGGCGGCCCGGGCGACGCGCGCGAATACCGGGATGTTGAAGATGCCGATGGCAATGATGGCGTTGAACGCGCCCGGCCCGAAGATGGCGGTGATCATGATTGCCGAAAGCAGCGCCGGAAAGGCGAAGACCAGGTCGTTCAGCCGCATCAGCACGTCGTCGACGATGCCGCCACGCGCCGCGGCAAAGGCGCCGAGCGGCACGCCGATGCCCATGCCGATGCCGACCGCCACCAGCGCCACGGCAATCGAGTTGCGGGCGCCGACCATGATCATCGACAGGATGTCGCGACCGAAATGGTCGGTGCCGAACCAGTGCGCCAGCGACGGCGCCTGGGTCTTGTCGGATATGACCAGTTTGGTGACATCGTAAGGCGTCCAGAAGAAGGAGAGGATCGCGACCGCGGCCACCAGTGCGGTGATGGCGAAGCCGGCAAGGAACGAACGGTTTTTGAACGCCTTGGCTAGGATGCCGGCAAGATTCTCGTCGGGGATGTCGATGTGCAGCGTCATTGCCGGCCTCTCAGGCGCGGATCGACCACTGCATAGGAGAGGTCGACAACGAAATTGACGACGATGACGGCTGCAACCAGCAGCATGACGACGCTCTCGACCACGATCAGGTCACGCTGGTTGATCGCCTGGAACACCAGGCGGCCGAGGCCGGGCAAGTAGAAGACGTTCTCGATGATGATGGTGCCGGCAAGCAGGAAGGCGAATTGCAGGCCTAAAATGGTGACCACCGGGATCATGGCGTTGCGCAGCGCATGCCGCCACAAGACAAGCCGATAGGGCAGGCCCTTGGCGCGGGCGGTTCGGATGTAGTCCTCGTTCAGCACTTCGATCAGCGCCGAGCGGGTGACCCGGGCGAGGATCGCCGCCTGCGGCAGAGCGAGAGCGACTGCCGGCAGGAGCAGCGACTTCAGCGCCGGCCAGACACCGGCGCTCCAGCCAGGAAAACCGCCGCCCGGCACCAGCCGCAGCCAGACGGCGAACAGATAGATGAGCATCAGCGCGAACCAGAAGTTGGGCACGGCGACGCCAAGCTGGGCGGCGCCCATCGCAATCGTGTCGCCGGCCCGGCCGCGTCTGCTGGCGGAAAACAGCCCGACCGGAATGGCAATGACTGTGGACAGCGCCAGCGCCATCAGTGCCAGCGGCAGCGAGACGACGAGGCGCTCGCGGACCAGATCGATGACCGGCACCGAATAGGTGTAGGAACGGCCGAAATCGAGGCTCAGCAAGCCGCCGGCCCAATGCAGATAGCGCAGCATGACGGGAGCGTTGAGGCCCATCTGGTTGCGCAGCAATTCGATCTGGTCGGCGCTGGCGTTCAGGCCAAGCATCAGCCGCGCCGGGTCGCCGGGAATGATCTCCAGCACGGCAAAGACCACCATCGAGGCCAGAACCAGCGTGACGACGGCGATGGCGAGCCGCTTGAGGAGGTAGGCGGTCATGAGCTGCCTGATGCAAGCACTGGGCGAAGGTAGCGTTCCCGCCCACCCCCCTCTGTCCTGCCGGACATCTCCCCCTCGAGGGGGGAGATTGGCAGTTTCCACGCTGGCACTGTCCTTGCAACGCTAGTGGTTAGCGAAAGCGGCGATGAGGGCTCAATCTCCCCCCTTGAGGGGGAGATGTCCGGCAGGACAGAGGGGGGTGGGACGGAGTGCAACTTTCGCCTTTCTGTCAGCGATCAATCCGTCCACTTCACCTTGGTCAGGTCATTGGCCTGGATCGGGGCATTTTCCCACAGGCCCTGCAGTTTGGCGTCCCAGACGCCGACCTTCGGCAGTTCGTAGAGGAAGCCGACCACGGCGTCATCGGCCAGGACCTTCTGCGCCTCGCCGAGCAGCGTCATGCGCTTGGCCTCGTCGGAGGTAAGGTTCAGCTCGTCGATGATCTTGTCGAAGGCCGGGTTGTCGTAGTTGAAGTAATAGTCCTTGCGCGAATAGATATCGATGTCGTTAGGCTCGGTGTGGGAAACGATGGTCAGGTCGTAATCCTTCTTGGTGAAGACCTGGTCCAGCCACTGCGCCCATTCGACCGGTATGATCTCGAGATCGATGCCGATTTCGCGAAGCTCGGAGGCGATGATCTCGCCACCAAGCCGCGCATAGGAGGGCGGCGGCAGCTTCAGCGTCGCCTTGAAGCCATTCTCCAGGCCGGCTTCCTTCAGCAACTCCTTGGCTTTCTCCACATTGTGCGGGTAGAGGCCGGTGAGGTCGACATAGGCCTTGCTGGCGGGCGACATGTGCGAGCCGATCGGCACGCCGAGGCCGGCCGAGGCGCCGTCGATGATCGCCTTGCGATCGAGCGCAAAGGAAATCGCCTGCCTGACCTGCAGCTTGTCGAAGGGCGGCTTCTTGTTGTTGATCGACAGGATGGTTTCACCCTCGGTCGAGCCGATCACCACCTTGAAGCGCGGGTCGTCCTTGACCTGGGCGACGCTGTCGGGGTCGAAGAACGGAAAGGCCTGAACGTCGCCGGAAAGCAGCGCCGGAACGGCGGCGGCGGCATCCGGAATGATGCGGAACTCGGCCTTGTCGAGGAACACCGGGGCGCCCCAGTAATTGTCCGACTTGACCAGCGTGATCGACGAGCCCTTGGCCCAGTTCTGGAATTTGAACGGGCCGGTGCCGATCGGTTTTTCCTTGTTGGTGTCGGCTGTCTCAGGCGCGACGATAACCGCGTCGCCCCAGCCCATATTGTAGAGGAACGAGCCTTGCGGGTTCTTCAGCGTGACATTCACCGTCGCGGGATCGACGACCTCGACCTTGTCGATGGCGGCGAACAGGCTCTTTTGCGCGTTGACGGAATTGTCGGCGCGGGCACGATCGAGCGAGAATTTCACGTCGTCGGCGTTGAAGTCGCTGCCGTCATGGAATTTCACGCCTGTATGCAGCTTGAAAGTGTAGACCTTGCCGTCGTCGGAAATGCTCCAGCTTTCGGCGAGATCGGGCAGCACCTCGCCGTTCGGGCCGATGCGGGTCAGGCCCTCGAAGACATTGGCATAGAGCACCTCGTCGATCGCCGCCGCGGCGCCCGCGGTCGGATCGAGATGCGGGGGTTCGAGCGTAATGCCGATGACCAGGTCGGTGCGCGCGGCCATCGCCGAGGTTCCGGCGGCCAACGCCAGCGCCGCAGCGGCCAGAATGGTTTTCCACAATTTCATCGTGCAACTCCCCATATGCTAAAACACGTGCTCAAACCCGGGCGGATAGAAGCGTGAATTCGCCGCCGAGTAAATTGCGTTTCGTACCGTCCGCCGTCGCCGGGAGGAATGTTTTTTCGCCCATGGCCGGCTCATAGCGGGCCGGCGTCCCTCAGCAGAACGTCGAGGCCGATGGCCATCACCTTTGCCGAGTCCAGCATGTCGGCAATGCCGACCCATTCATCGGGCCGGTGGGCGAGATCGAGGATGCCCGGGCCATAGGCGATGCAGTCATAGATGTGGCCGATACGGGCGATGTGCTTCTGGTCGTAGGTGCCGGGCGAAATCACGTAATCCGGCTCGCGGTCGAATATCTCCATGATGCCTTTCGCGACCGCCTTCACCACCGGTGCGTCGCGCTCGGTCATCAGCGGCAGCACCTCCATCAGATCGCGGATCTCGTAATCGAACTTTTTGCGCTCGCGCTTCAGCCGTTCCAGGATATCGGTCACCTCGCTCTTGACCGTAGCGAGATCCTCTTCGAGCAGAAAGCGGCGGTCGATGGTCAGCCGGCAGGAATCGGGCACGTTGGGCGAGGGCAGGCCGGGCCGGAAATCCTCCGTCTGGCCGCCATGGATCGAGTTGATGTTCATGGTCGAGCGCTTTGCGCCTTCGGGCACGACCGGCATGCGCGTCATCTTGCGGTCGAGCGCCGGAAACAGCTCATCCTCGAAGGCCCGCAGCACGGCGCCCATATGGCGCACTGCGTTGTCGCCGAGGAACGGCATCGAGCCGTGCGCGATCTCGCCCTTGGTCTCGATCTCCGCCCACCAGACGCCGCGATGGCCAAGGCAGATGCGATCCTTGTTGAGCGGCTCGGGAATGATGACGTGGTCGACCTTCGGCCTGGAGAAATAGCCGAGCTTGGCCAGATGCGCGACGCCGCCAAAGCCGCCGGACTCCTCGTCGACCGTGCCTGAAATCTCGATGGCGCCGGGAAAATCGGGAAAGACCTCCATGAAGGCTTCAGCGGCGATGATCGAGGCGGCAAGCCCGCCTTTCATGTCGCATGCGCCGCGGCCATAGACCTTGCCATCCCTGACGATGCCGGCGAACGGATCGAGGCTCCAGCCGTCGCCGGGCTCGACGACGTCGATGTGCGAATTGAAGTGCACGCAAGCACCCGGCGCCCGGCCATCGAAACGGGCGACGACGTTGACGCGCGGATAATGGTCAGTGTCGCCGGGCGTGCCTTCGGCACGGATGAATTCGATCTCAAAACCACGCTTCTTCAGCCGCGCGCCGATATATTCGGCACATGGCCGATAGGCTTCGCCGGGCGGATTGATGGTCGGAAAGCGGATCAGATCCGCAGTCAGTGCAACCAGATCATCGGCTCGGTCATCGATAGCCTTGAGGAGCCGTTCGTTCGGTTCGTTCATTCGGCGAATTGAGCAGCGGATGAGGGGGTTTTGCAAGCCCGATGGCGAATTGCGAGTCGATTGCGTGTCGTTACGGCAACTATTGCGGGAAATCGTTCAAATTCGCTGCTTTGGATTGGTGAAATCGTCAGGGAGTAGGTGTTAGCTCGCTGGCTTGCCATCAAAACGCTGGAGAACAGCGTGACGGCAGGCAGGCAAGGGGCATCAAAGGGGTTTGATTGCATGAAAAACACTGTTCTCATGGCAGCGGCATTGATGGCGATGCTGTTCGGTTCGTCGTTCGAGAGCCGGGCGGCCAGCCTGGTCGCGAACATCGATATTTCCTCGCAGACGATGACGGTAAGATACGGGCTTTCGTATTACCGGTGGAGCGTTTCCACCGCCCGCAAAGGCTACATCACGCCGCGCGGCAGCTATCGCCCACAGCGGACGGCCCGGATGTGGTATTCGCGCAAATACGACATGTCGCCGATGCCCTATTCGGTGTTCTTCCGCGGCGGCTATGCTATCCACGGCACCGGCGCGATCCGGCAATTGGGGCGCCCGGCATCGCATGGCTGTGTGCGCCTCCACCCCAGCAACGCCGCCGCGTTCTATTCGATGGTGCGCAAAGCCGGCTTCGGTAATACGCGGATCCTCGTGACGAATTAGGGCCTGCTCCTCGGCCCGCAATAAAAAACCCGCCGGAGCGGCGGGTTCGTCGGGGCCAAATGGCACCATACTGAAATTAGTAGCATAGCTGCCGGCACAAAGCAAGAACAAAATAGGGCCTGTGCCCAAAAAGATCGTTCCGCTCAGGCGGCTTTGTCGCGCACTGTCGCCGGCCGACGCTTTTTGCGGCCGCTGATCTCCCAGCGCTTGTGGAACCACATCCACTGGCCGGGGTCTTCTCGCACCCAGCGCTCGACCACGTCGTTGAGAAGCTGGGTGGTGGCGCGGACGTCGACACTGCCGCCGGCGGTGCGCGGCAAGGTGAGCTTGTCCTCGATCTCGAGCCGGAAACGGTTGTTCGGCAGGCGCACGCAGCGCGCCGGGTAGACATCGCAATCGTAGTGCCGCGCCAGGGTGCCGAGAACCCGGTTGCTCTCGCAGGGGCGGCCGAAGAATGTCGTCTCGAGCCCGCCCGTGAATTTCTGGTCGACCAGCACGCCGATATTGCCGCCTTTCTCGAGGATGGCCGCAAGTGCGAACGAGGCACCGGTCGAAGACGGCAGCAGCGATCCCATGCTCGAGCGGCGGGTCGAGAGGATGTAGTCGGCGAGGTAAGGGTTGTTGGGCGGGCGAAAGAGCGCCGTGATGTTCATGCCGAAGGTCGCCGCCGCCACTGGCAGCAGCTCGAAATTGCCGAGATGCCCGGTGAAGACGATATGCGGCTTGTCCTCGCCGGCAATGCGCACGAAATGCTCCACGCCCTTGACCTCGACACGGCCCGGCTTCGTCGCAGTGGGATCGTAGTCGAACAAAGCATCGAGAAAGATGTATTCGGTGGCCAGGCGGGCCATGTTGCCCCACATGTCGGAAGCGATCGCCTCGATCTCGGCATCGCTCTTTTCCGGATAGGCCTTGCGCAGATTGTCGACAGCAACCTGATGGCGCGCTACCCAAGGGCCGATGCGGCGGGCAGCGCGGTCGGCGAAATTGAGCGCCCTGTCGGGCGGCAGCAGGCGCAGCGCGGAGATGATGATCATCGCGACGCGCGCGACCAGCCAGTAGTTGAACTGGCGAAGCCGCCTGCCATAGCGGAATCCCACGTCCCTGCGGATCTTCCTGAAGGCGTTGCCGATCATTTCAGCCGACGCGCAGGATGATCTTGCCGAAGACGTCGCGGCCTTCCATGCGCTTCAGCGCCGCATCGATTCCGTCGAAGCCAACCTCGGTGTCGATCACCGGCGCGACCAGGCCCGCCGCCATCTTCTGCATGGCGTCAGCCATGTTTTCCATGCGGCAGCCGAACGAGCCTAGCAGCTTCAGCTGCTGCTGGAACAACTGCATCAAATTGATCTGCGTCGACACGCCGGAGGTCGAGCCGCAGGTGACCAGCCGACCGCCGCGTTTGAGGCATAGCATCGAGGCGGCAAATGTGTCGGCGCCGACATGCTCGAACACCACGTCGACGCCCTTCTTCTTGGTCAGCTTGCGCACGACGCCTTCGAAGCGGTCGTCGCGGTAATTGATGACGTGGTCGGCGCCGAGCGCCTTGGCCTTGTCGATCTTGTCGTTCGAGCCGACGGTGGTGATGACCGTGCAGCCCATCTTCTTGGCCAGCTGAATCGCGGCGGAGCCGATGCCGGAGCCGCCGGCATGGACCAGTATCGTCTCGCCGGGCTGCAGCCGGGCATTGTCGAACAGCATGTGCTCGACCGTGCCGAAGGTGACAGGCGCCACCGCCGCGCCGATTTCGCTCACGCCGGGCGGAGCTGGGACCAGAAGGCGCGCCGGCAGGTTGATCTTTTCCTGCGCAAAGCCGTCGAGATGGAAGCCGTGCACGCCCGAAACATGCTCGCAGAGATTGTCGCGGCCTTCGCGGCAGGCGCGGCAAAGACCGCAGGTGCGGGCGCCATAGATCGACACCAATTGCCCGGTCACAAGGCTGGAAACGCCTGGGCCGACCGCCTCGACCTCGCCCGAGGCCTCGGCGCCGACGACCAGCGGCAGCTTGCGCTTGGCGAAGGCCATGCCGCGCCAGCCCCAGACGTCGATATGGTTCAGCGCCACGGCCTTGATGCGCAGCGTCACCTCGCCGAGCAAAGGCGGCGGCGGCGGCGGCAGGTCCACCGTTTCAAGCCGGCGATCCTCGATAAGTTGCAATGCGCGCATGCCAGATCCCAGGTTGCGCATGACCGAGAACCGTTTCGGAAGGGATCATGCGCACGACAACAGTGCTAGAGCGGAACGGTCGCTTAGACCGGTTCCCGCGCCATGACAAGGCAGGTGTTCTGGCCGCCGAAGCCGAAGGAGTTCGACAGGACGGTGCCGACCTCGGCGTTGCGCTTGGTGTTCGGCACCACGTCGAGCACGATCGCCGGGTCGGGATTGTCGTAGTTGACGGTCGGCGGAATGACGCTTTCGCGCATCGTCATCAGCGAAAATGCTGCCTCGACGGCACCGGCAGCCGATAGGGTATGGCCGATCATCGACTTGTTCGACGAGACCGGCATTGACGAGATCCGCTCGCCGAACACCGTCGACAGCGACAAATGCTCCATCTTGTCGTTTTCGGGCGTCGAGGTGCCATGGGCGTTGACATAATCGATCCCGTTCTCACTCAAGCCGGCATCGGCAAGGGCGGCGCGCACCGCCGCGATCGCCGGTGAACCGTCCGGCTTGGAGCGCGTGCGATGGAAGTCGTCGGCCTTTTCGCCGCAGCCGCGCAATATGCCGAGAATGGTGGCGCCGCGGGCAAGTGCTGTCTCCAGCGATTCCAGCACAAGGGCGCCCGAGCCTTCGGCGAGCACGAAGCCGTCGCGATCCTTGGAGAAGGGTTTTGAGGCCTTTTCGGGGATGTCGTTATGGGTCGAGAGCGCCGATAGAAGCGAGAAGCGGATCAGCGCCTCGGCGGTCGCCGAGCCGTCGGCGCCGATCGACAGCGCCCTGTCGCATTCGCCGCGGCGGATCGCCTCGACGCCGAGCTGGATCGCCGTGGCGCCCGAAGCGCAGGCTGTCGACAGCGTGATCGGCAGGCCGCGCGTTCCGAAACGGTCGGCAAGCCGGTCGGCAATCGAGCCGAACTGGGTGGTCTCGAAAATGTCGAGTTCCCTGAGGCCGCGCGCTACCCGCAGCAGCCTTTCGGCGCCGGAATCGTGCCTGTCTGAATTATTGGGCTTGTCGGAATTGTAGAGCGAAAAGCGCTCGCTCCAGTCGAGCTCGACCGGCGGCGAAGCGAGGAACAGCGGTCCGCCGAAATCGCCGGCATCGAGGCCTGCCTCCGACATCGCTTCCTGGGCGGCGGTTTCGGCAAGCTCATAGGTGAGGAGACTGGCGCCCTTGGAGCTCGACGGCAGGAAATCGACCATGCCGGAGATGCGGGTGTTGAGATGATCGACCGGGAAGCGGGTGATCGGATGGATGCCGGATTTGCCTGACGTAAGTGCCGCCCAATTGTCGGCTTTGCCGACACCGAGCGACGTCACCACGCCGATGCCGGTGACGGCGACGATGGGCCTGCCCATGTGGTCGTTCAGATTGGCCATTTGTTGTCCAAAAACCTGTTTCTCTTGGAGCGTCGGATCGCCCGAAAACCGCGCCACACGTTTCGGTCCGATGCTCTAGGCGGCTTTGATCAGCGCCATGCCCTCGAATTGGTGATAGCCGATCGCCGTTGCAAGGATGGTCTTCGGGACACCGGCAAACGGTTTTTCGACTGTGGCGTCGAAGACAGGGTAGGCGGCCTTGCGGTCGACAGCCAGGGCCGCCAGCGCGACGGCAAAGGGGAACTGCGCTTCCTTCATGTGACCGGTCAGCGTCGAAAAGCCGCGTGCGGCGATCGCCGGATTGGCGTCGAGCGCCGATTTCTCGGCGGCGGTCGCGGCATGGGCGCCCGAAGCGCCGGAGATCGCCAGCAGTTCGCCATTCGGCAATGCGGCCTGCTTCAGCAGCGCGGCGATCTCGCCATCGAGTTCGCCCCGCCGGCGCCTGGCGCGGCCGGACAGGATCGGGCCGAGTTCCGCATAGATCTTCCGGCCACGGCTTTCCGCATGCTCGCGCTGCTCCAGGACGAGAAACGCGCCGCCGGATCCGGTCACCACGCCGCCGCCCTCGGCACCTTGCCTTTGCCAGACCGGCGTCCACGGACCGCGATGCAGGTAGCCGGCCAGTTCATAGCCGAGCAGCATGTCGGAGTGTTCGGTCTGGAAAGCGCCGCCGACCAGTATATGCGTCGACTGGCCGGAGCGGATGCGCGCGGCCGCCGTCTCGACAGCGGCAACGCCGGCACCTTCCTCGCCCATGAAGGTGCGCGACGATCCCGTCACCTTGTGGACGATCGAGATGTTGCCGGCGAGCAGGTTGGAGAGCTGTGCCAGAAACAGCGTCGGGCGCAATTCCGTGGTCAGCTTCTCGTTGAGCAGCACGTCGCGGTCATTGCGGCTTTCCGATGCCGCGAGAATGGCCGCGTCGACCGCCTCGTCGCGCTCGCCGCCGCCGGCGGCCACCACCATGTCCATGGTCGCGCAGAGTTCGTCATTGCCCTTGATGCCGGCATCGTCGAGCGCAAGGCCGGCCGCATAGGTGCCGAGCCTCTGCCAGGTCTCCATCTGCCGCTGGTCGCCACGCTTGGCGATCTGCAGGTTCCAGTCGATCTCCGGCAGCGGGTGGACCGTATAGGGCGAGAAGCGCGAGGCCTCCAGAACCGGTTCAAGGCGCGGCTGGACGAGCTTTTGCCAATGCGCATCCGGACCCTCGCCCAACGACGAGACAAGGCCGATGCCTGATATGACGACGTCGCGGGGGTTCATGGGCGGCTGTTGTGGGTGAGGGCGCGTCAAGCGCTGTGCTTAGATGGCGTTCTTGGCGGCGACGAGCGCGTCGATCTTGGCGCACAGGTTCTTCATGACGAAATAGTCGTCGGTCGAGGCCTTGCCGTCGTTGACCTCCTGCGTCCACTTTTCCAACGGCACCTTGATGCCGAATTCCTTGTCGATGGCAAAGACGATGTCGAGGAAGTCGAGGCTGTCTATGCCGAGATCGTCGATGGTGTGGCTTTCGGGCGTGATCGTCTCGATGTCGATCTCGCTGGTGTCGGCGATGATCTTGGCGACTTTGTCGAACGTGGTGGACAAGGGCTTTTCCTTCGATTGCGGGCGGAATCTGTCCGCATGTGTTTTGGGCTGTCTAATCGGTTTTTCCGGGCAGGAAAAGGCCTGATACGCCGGGCGCAGATGGGATTGCTGCCCAGGCAGAGCAAGATGAGATCGGAATCCAACCACGGCTTCTCGTGGCAGTGGCATTTCGGCAACACCTATCTCGCTCGACGCGAGGAGCGACCGGCCCGGTCAGAAGGTAACGCGGCCGAGCACGCGCAGTCCGTCGCCTTGCGGCTCGACGACCACGGCTTCGCCTTCGCGCGGCGAGATGCCGGTCAATTCCTTGATGTCTTCGAGATGCGTGACCATGACCAGATTGTCGGAGCCGGAATAGCCGCGGATCTCTGCCAGGATCGCAGCGATCTGAGCGGCCTTCTCCTTTTCGTCGGTCTTCAGCAGGTCAAGCGGTGCGAACGGCTCCGGCTCGCTTTCGAAAGCGATGCGGGCGGTCTCGAGGCAGCGGCAATAACGGCTGGACAGCACGCGCTCGACCGGTGCCGCGCGGGCGCCAAACAGCGCGCCGATCTTGCGCGCCTGTTGCTTGCCGCGCTCCGAGAGATTGACCTGGGTGGTGCATTTGCCGAGGTCGAAATTGGCCGCATCGGTGGTGCCTGTGACCATGGCATGGCGAAGCAGCACGACATGCCCGCCGTCGCGCAGCAGCGCCCAGCCGGCTTCCGTCGCATGGGCTGTGGCGGAAACGGCAAGCAACAGCAGGGCCAGCACAAATCGAAGCATCAGACATCCTTTTCGGGTGACCGGCAGGCAGGTCCCCGGTGACCGGCATATAGGGACGGCAAAGCCGGCTGAAAGACAAGCCGAGTGCAACCTGCGGCCGAGACGCCTATTTCTTCGCTATCTGCTTCTTCACCAGATCGATCTTGCGGTCGGTCAGCGGGATGGGGAGTGTATAGCCAGCATCGGTAAAGCCCTGCTTGGCGTTCTCGAAGAATTCGATCGCCTTTTGGTATTCGGCATTGCCACCGCCATAGCTGCCGCGGTTCCAGTGGACGTCGCCGAGATTGTTCTGCTCGAAGGCCCATTGCATCGGCTGGCTTTCGCGGGTGAAGACCTTGAGCGTTGCCTCGAAGGCGGCTTCGGCTTCGTCCAGATATTTGCCGGTGCGTTCGAGATTGCCTAGATTGATCAGGCTCATGCCGATGCCGTTCTGCGCGTTCGCCCAGTCGACGGGCGAGGTCTCGAAGGTCAGCACCTCCAGCGCTGCCCGGCGCGCGGCGATCGAAGCGGCCAGTTTGCGGGGATCGGCCTCGCTCATGCTCAGCCATTGCAGCGCCGAGCCTAGACCGGCCTGCGCCAGTGCCCATTGCCGCGGCGTCGTCTCGCGCTTGTATTCGCGAAGTGCATCGCGATAGGCCTCGATCGCCTCCTCGTAATGCACCGGCTTGTCGGTCACGCCGCCGAGCAGTTGCAGCGTGTTGCCGAGATTGTAGTGGGTCATCGCCCAGTCGAGCGGAAACTCCTTCTTGGTGTAGACGCGCCGTGCCGCCCGGTATGCGGCCGCCGATTGCTCAAGCCTGGCAGGATCGCGCGTGCGCTGGCCGAGCGTCTGGTAGATCGAGCCGAGATTGTTCTCCGCCGAAGCCCAATCCGTCGGAAAACGTTGGCGTGTGAATATGGTCAGCGCGTCGCCATAGGCGGCAGCCGCCTCTTCGAGCAGGCCGGTGCCGAGATCGAAACGGGCAGCACTGCTCAGCGCGTTACCCAGATTGAGACGGCTGCTCGCCCAGGAGAGCGGGAAGGTGTCGCGTGTGCGGATTTCGAGCGCGGCGCGGAATGCCGCGGCTGCCTCGTCGATTTTTGCCTTGTCGTTGCGTTGCGTGCCGAGAGACACCAGCGTGTTGCCGAGATTGTTCTGGACCATCGCCCACTGAACGGGCGCCTTTTCGCGCGTGTATTCTTCAAGCGCCAGCCGGTAGGCGGCCTCGGCCTCGGTCAGGCGCTCGCCGCCCGGTTCGCGTTCCGAAAGCGCGTAAAGCGCAAGGCCAAGGTTGCTTTGCGAGGCGGCCCAGTCCAGCGGGACTTTGTCGCGCGGCCGCTTCTCCAGCGTGGCGCGCATCGCCACCACCGCCTCGTTCAGGCGTTTCGGGTCGCTCTCGCGTTCGCCGATCTTCAACAGCACATTGGCCAGGTTATTCTGGGCGGCCGCCCAGTTGAGATCATCCTTCTCGCGCTCGAACACGGCAAGCGAATCGCGAAAGATCTTCGCTGCCTCTTCCAGCCGGTCGATTTGGCGCTCGCGCTCGCCGATCGTCTGCAGCACCACAGCCATGTTGTTGCGGGTGATCGCCCAGTCGCGGTTCTGCTCGCCATTGGGGATGAAGTTCAGGATGACGCGGTAGGCGTCGATGGCGTGCTGCAGCGCTTGCCTGTCGCCGGTGGCGCTGCCATGCGCGTTGAGCGCTTCCGCCTCCTGGTTCTTGTAGTTCCAGCGCAGCCTGTCGTCCCATCTCTCGACCAGCGAGAAGGCCTTGCCGTAATCGTTGGCGGCCGACAGATAGTCGAAGACCAGCGCCGAAGCGTCGGCGCGCCTGGCATAGATCGCCGCGTCGGCAAGACGCTTCTGCCTGACCAGATCCTCTGCCCGGTCGACCACGCCGCTGGCCTGCTCGACCCGGCCCACCGCCTGGTCGAGGAAGTTGCGCGCAGTGACGATGGCGCCCTGGCCGATCGCCTTGTCGGCCGAGGCGACGAGGCGGCTGATCTCGGGGTCGTCGGTGCGCAGCGCGTCGCGCTCGGAGATCATCTTCTTCAGGCGCTCGGCCTGGGCGTCGAGCAGCTTTTGCAGGTCGGTGGGGTCCTCCGGCATCTTTTCGGTGCCGAGCGCCTTCAACACGCCATAAAGCGCGTCGAGCGGCACGCCGTCCTGCAGCGAGGCCAGTTCCACCTGTGCCCGCTTGGGGTCAGGCAACTCGGCGATCGTCAGCAGCAATTGCCGCCGCTCGCCGGTGATCAGGCCGTCGTCGCCGGTCGGTTCCTGCGGTGCTACGCCGAAGTAGAGCAGCCGGCGCAGGCTTTCATTGACCCATGGCCGCTGCTTGGCCTTGGTGTCGAGATAGACCTCCTCGGTCACCATGCGCATGACCGAGCCGAACTCGGTGCCCTTCATCGCCGCGAGGTGGCGCAGAAGTGCCGCTGCGTAGGGGCTGTTTTCGCCGACGATGCCATCGAGTGCCGGCCGCCCCGGCTCGGCGGCAAGGCCGATCACCGTTCCCAGATTTTCCGTCGCGGTCGCGTTTGCCAGTGCCCTGGCACCGCGCACCGGCTCCAATCCGCCGGCGCTGATCGGCGAGGCCGAGGCCGTCGGCGCCCGGCGCAGCACCGCATCCGCCGGAAACGGGTTGGTGCGGCAGGCATCGAGCAGCATGATCGTTACCGGCACGGTCGTCTTCAATTCGTCCATGACGGCGGAGATCGGCACCAGGGCCTGATCGGCGTCCTTCAATGAAGAAACGTCGGCGTCGACCGGCACCAGATAGTTTTCGCCGCCGGCCTCGATGCCGTGGCCGGAATAGTAGATCAAGGCGACGTCGGCGTCCTCTGCATCCTCGGCGAAACGCTCGAGGTCGCGCTTCAGCTTTGCCGTGTCGCGGTCGGTGACGCTGCGCGCGTCGAAGCCGAGATCGGTCAGCATCTTGGCGATGTCGCGGGCGTCGTTGGCGGGGTTGGGAAGAGCCGCTATGTGCTGGTATTTCGACTGGCCGACAATCAGCGCCACGCCCTTGAGGCTCGCCGGCTCCGCGGCATGAGCCGAGGTCACCACGAGGCAAAGCATGGCGCCGACGAAAGCCGTCAGCCACGCCTGCTTGAAGAAGTGCTGATTTCCGACAAGGCCCATTCGCCGCGTGTCCCCCGACAACCCTGTATAGCGCTGGCATCCAACCATGAGCAAATTCGGGCAAGATCCGAGCGGCCGGATTGTTGGCCGGTACATTCGCGAGGGAAGGGCGATTGCGCCGCCGCCGGGGCTCGCCTATCACGGGAAAAATGTCTCCGCTTACCGAAACCGTCCTCTTCGTCTTCAGTCTCGTCGGGCTCGGCTATCTTGCCGGGTTGACCGGCTATTTGAAGCCGGCGAGCGGCGAGGGCGTATCCGAATTCGCCATCAACGTGGCAATGCCGCTTTTGCTGTTCCAGACCATGGTAAAGGCCGATTTCCACGGCGTGGCGCCGTGGTCGCTATGGGGCGCTTATTTCGCGGCGGTGGCGCTTACCTGGGCTGCCGGCCATCTGGTCATTACGCGCATCTTCGGGCGGGACGCCCGCGCCGGCGTCGTCGGCGGCGTGTCGTCGTCCTACTCCAACGTCGTCCTGCTCGGCGCGCCCTTCATCATCGGCGTGTTCGGGCCGGCGGGGTTCGAAGTGCTGTCACTGCTCGTTTCCATTCACCTGCCGGTGATGATGATGGCCTCGATCATCCTTTTCGAGATGTTCGGCCGCGGCGGCAGCGAGCCTGTGCATCCGCTCCGCGTCGTCAGGAGCTTTCTCAGGAGGGTATTCATCAATCCGCTGATCATCGGCATACTGGCCGGGCTGGCGTGGCGCTTCACCGGTGCGCCGCTGCCGGTGCTTGCGACGCGGCTGAGCGACGCGCTGGCCGGCACGGCCGCCCCGGTGGCGCTGTTCGCCATGGGGCTCAGCCTGCGCCGTTTCGGCATTTCCGGCAATGTAAGGCCGGCGCTGGCGCTGTCGGCGCTGAAACTGTTCCTAATGCCGGCGCTGGTTCTCGGCCTGGTCTGGCTGATCGGCCTGCCGCCATTGACGGCCAAGGTGGCGGTCATGGTTGCGGCGTTGCCGTCCGGCATCAATTCCTATCTCATCGCGGTGCAGTTCAACACCGGCCAGGCGCTGGCGTCGAACCAGATGACCATCGCCACCGCCTGTGCGGTCGTGACCACTGCGTTTTGGCTGACAGTGGTCGTCCATGTTTTTGGATAAGAACTCGGGTTTTTGGATAAGAACTCGGGTTTTTGGATAAGAGCCCGGGTTTTTGGATAAGAACCCGGCTGCATCGCCTCTCGCTTTGGCTGGCCCAAACCCTATATGCCATCTTGTGATTGCTTGCGGGGCTTGCCCTGGGCTAAGAGCAGTGGCTCTAGCGATGCTATCGCGCACGTCCATTCACGAAATCAGCGACCGGCCCGCCAGGTGCCGAACGGAGGCGAGATCATGCTTCAGAAAACCAGCCATTTCATGCGGCAGGCCAATCTCATCAATGGCGAATGGGTGCAGGCCGATTCAGGCCAGACGATCGACGTCAACAATCCTGCCACCGGCCTCAAGATCGGCACCGTGCCGAAGTCGGGCAAGGCCGAGACCCGCCGCGCCATCGAAGCCGCCGACGCTGCCTTCCAGACATGGCGCAAGACCACCGCGCTCGAACGCTCGAAGCTGTTGCGCAAGCTGCACGACGCGATGATGGACAATCAGGACGTGCTGGCCGAACTGCTAACCATCGAACAGGGCAAGTCGCTGTTCGAATCCAAGGGCGAGATCGGCTCGGCCGCGTCCTACATATTGTGGTTCGCCGAAGAAGGCCGCCGCACCTATGGCGACGTCGTGCCGTCGCCCTGGGCGGACCGCCGTATCCTGGTGACCAAGGAACCGGTCGGCGTCATAGCCGCCATCACGCCGTGGAATTTCCCATCCTCGATGCTGGCCCGCAAGCTTGGTCCGGCGCTTGCCGCCGGCTGTACCGCCGTGGTCAAGCCGGCGTCGCAGACGCCTTATTCCGGCCTTGCCTGGGGCGCGCTTGCCGAGGAAGTCGGTTTCCCCAAAGGCGTGATCAATATCCTGACCGGCGCTGCCGGTGAGATCGGCGACGAGATCTGTGCCAACCCGCTGGTCAAGAAGATCACCTTCACCGGCTCGACCGAGGTCGGCAAGATCCTGATCCAGAAGTCGTCGGTGACGGTCAAGAAAGTGTCGATGGAGCTCGGCGGCAACGCGCCGTTCATCGTCTTCGATGACGCCGATCTCGAGCGGGCCGTCGCCGGCGCCATCACCGCCAAGTACCGCAATTCCGGCCAGACCTGCGTCTGCACCAACCGCTTCCTGGTGCAGGCCGGCATCTACGACCAGTTTGTCGAAAAGCTGGCTGCTGCGAGCAACGGGCTGAAGGTCGGTTCCGGCCTCGAGGAAGGTGTCCAGCAGGGACCGCTGATCGACGAAAAGGCGGTGGAGAAGGTCGAGGAGCTGATTGCCGACGCTACCGCCAAGGGCGGCAAGGTCGTCGCCGGCGGCAAGCGCCACGCGCTCGGCGGCTCGTTCTTCCAGCCGACGGTGATCGCCAATGCGACGCCGAGGATGCGCTTCATGAAGGAAGAGATCTTTGGCCCGGTAGCGCCGGTGTTCAAGTTCGAGACCGAGGAAGAGGCCGTGGCACTGGCCAACGACACCGAGTTCGGCCTGGCCTGCTACTTCTACACCGGCGATCTCGGTTGCGCCTTCCGGGTCATGGAAGGGCTCAAATACGGCATGGTCGGCGTCAATGAAGGGCTCATCACCACCCCTGAGGCGCCGTTCGGCGGCGTCAAGGAATCGGGCCTCGGCAAGGAAGGCGGCCATCAGGGCATCGAGGACTATCTCGACACCAAATATGTCTGCATCGGCGGACTTGGTCTCTAGAAGCCTCATGCGGTAATACCGAAAAAGACCCTGAGCCGCTTCGGAAAAGGCCAGGCTGGCGTCGAGCAACGAACTTGCGAGCATGGCGATGAAGGACGGCGAGGTTTTCGGTACGACGCAGGCGGGCGAGGAAGTCCGCCGTTTCACCATTCGTGGCGGCGGCCTTACCGCCAACATCATCGGCCTGGGTGCGATCATCCAGGATCTGCACCTGGCCGGGCACGAGGCGCCATTGGTGCTCGGCTATGATCATTTCGAGCACTATGAGACGGATACCGCCTTCTTCGGCACCGTCGTCGGGCGCTATGCCAACCGTATCCGCGACGGCCGCTTCACGCTTGCCGGCAAACGCTACCAGACCGAGCGCAATTTCCTCGAAAAGCACACGCTGCATGGCGGTTCGCAAGGTTTTTCGCGCCGTGCCTGGGCGGTTTCGCTGCATGGCAGGGATTTTGTCACGCTGACATTGCACGACCCCGACGGCATGATGGGCTTTCCCGGCGCGCTCGACGTGACCTGCACCTACCGGCTCAAGATCCCCGGCACGCTCAGCGTCGAACTGACAGCCACCTGCGAGGAGCCGACGCTCTGCAATCTCACGCAGCATTCCTATTTCAACCTGGATGACGGCGGCACCGGCGACATTCTCGACCACCGGCTGATGCTGAATGCCGGCGCCTATCTGCCGGTCGACGCGGATCTCATTCCGACAGGCACGGTCAAGCCGGTCGACGGCACCCCCTTCGATTTTCGCCAGGCGCGGCCGCTGCGCATGGAGACCGAGGGCGAACAACTCCCCTATGACCAGAATTTCTGCCTCGCTTCGACGCGCGGGCCGCTGAAGCAGGCGTCGTGGGCGCAAGGCGCGAATTCCGGCGTCGAGATGGAGCTCTGGACGACCGAGCCGGGCGTCCAGCTCTATACCGGCCAGTATCTGGCGCCGTCCTCGCCTGGACTGGGCGGACGCCAGTACAAGGCGTTTTCAGGCTTCTGCTTGGAACCGCAAATCTGGCCGGATGCGCCCAACCGGCCCTATTTCCCGCAAGCCACGCTGTGGCCGGGCCAGATCTATCATCACGTGACGGAATACCGGTTCAGGCTGCCTTAGGGCATGACCCCCGGAAACCGGCATGGTTTTGCTGCGCTGACCTCCGGTTCGGAAAGGATCATGCAAAATTCAAAGTGTTATAGCGTCCTTTGCGCGTCCATGACGCGCGGCGCTCTGGAGTCAAAACGCAATCACTCTGAACGACCGACTTCGAACCCTCTCGGACCTTTGACGCCGAGAGCCCTGACGACGCAAGTTGACCCGTTGAAGACGTTCATCCGCACCCGGTCGAAAGTCAGGAACGGCTGACGAGCGGTCATTCACCGCGCGGCCAACGGCGCGTTCTGGCTCCGATGCTTCCATGGGTGTAGGGTTGTGCCATAAAGAGGCGCATATGGCGGTTCCCCCTCTCAATCGGAAGCTGCTGGCGATCCTGGCGGCCGATATGGTTGGCTACTCGAAGGCGATGGAGGCCGATGAGGCCGGAACCATTGAGCGATTGAAAACCGTTCGTTCCGAGGTGTTCGACCCCGCCATCTCCCAGCACCATGGCCGCGTCGTCAAGTTGATGGGCGATGGCGCGCTTGTCGCCTTCGAAAGCGTGGTCGACGCAGTCGCCTGCGCAGCGGAAATCCAAAGCGCGGCGGCCGCGCGCAATGAAGGTCTGCCAGAGCCTGAGCGCATCGTGTTCCGCATCGGGGTCAATCTGGGCGACGTTGCGCTGGTTGACGGCGATGTCTATGGCGACGGCGTCAATGTCGCCGCGCGGTTGCAGCAACTCGCTGAGCCGGGCGGCGTGATCGTATCGGGCACGGCCTTTGACCATCTGCAGGGCAAGCTTGATTTGCCCCTCGATTTCGCCGGCGAGCAGCAGGTCAAGAACATCAGCCGCCCCGTGCGGATGTACCGACTGAGGCTCGATGGCAAGCGGGTGCGTTGGACCTTACGCAAGGCGATGCCGCGCTGGACCAGGACGACTGCAGCGGCCATCGTCGTGCTGGCTCTGGCGGGTGGAGGGACCTGGTGGTTCTTTCAGCCCGCGCCGCTGGGGGCCAAGCCATCGGTCGCGGTGCTGCCCTTCAATAACTATGGCGGCGACGAGGCCACCGGGCGTTTGGCCGATGGCTTGACTGAGGATATCATAACCGACCTCGCGCGGTTTCCCGAACTTGAGGTCGTGGCCCGGAATTCGACGGAAGTTTACAAAGGCAAGCCGGTGGATGCCCGCCAGGTAGCAAGTGCGCTCCATGTCGGCTTCGTACTAGAAGGCTCTATCCAGCGGCAAAATGGGCGGGTGCGGGTCACCGCGCAGTTGATCGATGCACAAACCGGCAACCATCTTTGGTCGGATCGTTGGGACCGGCCTGCTGAGGACGTTTTCGCCGTCCAGACCGAGATCGCAGAGCAAGTCACCAACCGTCTGGGCGGCGGCGTAGGGTTGATTCAGGCGGCCGGGCGGGCCGCGGCCAAACGTAAACGACCTGAAAACCTGAATGCTTATGATTATTATCTGCTCGGGACCGAGAAGATTGAAAAGATCACCATAGCGGATGAGGAGGAGGCCATCGCGCTTCTCAACCGCGCCGTTGAGCTGGACCCCGGGCTGGCCCGGGCCTGGGTAGAACTTTATCATGCTCATGGTATATTGGCTGGCTTCGGTATCAATCCCGAGAGCGAGATCAAGGCGGCTGCCGATGTGGCCGAACGCGCGGTGC